>CAIUDG010000160.1 GCA_903897925.1 uncultured beta proteobacterium
GATCCGGATCGCCCGGGCCGGCGCCCACCAGAGTAACGCGGCCCAGCACCGGGGATGGATTGAATGGGGTGTACATAAGTTAAGCCCTTGCAATGGCGGAAGTTATCGGGAGTTCGGTGCTGCGAATCAGGTGCTGCGAATCAGACGCTGCAGTTGCGGCACACAGGAGCCACAGTTGGTACCGCACTTCAGTGCGCCCTGCAGCGCCGCCATGCGCGCCGCGTTGTCGCCACGGCCGTTTTGCAGCTGCGCCTGAATCGCCAGGTCGGTGACATTGAAGCAGGTACACACCACGGTGCCGGCCGACTGCACTGGCAGCGGCGGCTTGCTGCCGGGCAGCAGCAAGGCGCGGCCGTAGCGTTGTGCCGGCTGGCCTTGCAGCAACAGTGTGCGAATCCAGGCCTGGGCGCTGGTATCACCGGCCAGCACAAAGCCTTCCAGCGTGGCATTTTCGGCACCGCGCAGCAGCCGCATGGCACGGTGCTGGCCGCGCCGGGCGTCGGCATAGCGCACCACCTCGGCGCCCTGCAACTGCAGGATCTGTTCAATGTGCTGCAGCACGCTGTCGCTGACCGGCGCATGGTGGGCGGCGCGCAACTGCACTCCGCCGCGCGCAGCGGCGCTGTCGTCCAGCGCCACGGCATTGCCAAACGGCACGCACGAGGCGAAAGAAAACTCGGCCATCACGGCGCGCAGCGCTTGCTGCGCCGACTGGACCTGGGCCGGTGGCAGCCAGGCCATGGCCAGCAGCGACCAGGGCAATTCGGCCTTCAGCACTTTGACCGCCGCGTGCTTGAATTCCGGTTGCTTGGAGTCTGGGCAATAGGCCGAATTCGTCAACGCATTGACGCCCGCCAGGCGCTGCCCAACGGCGCTGCTGCCACTCAAATATTCCTCGCCCCAGTGCATGGCAATGAAGACCTGCCCCGGTGCCTGCTCAGCGCTGCGGCTGACCGGCAGCATGATCGAGCCGCGGCGTGAGGTAACGTGCACCAGATCGCCCTCTTCCAGCGCGCGCCGGGCCATGTCCTGCGCATGCATTTGCAGCACCGGCTCGGCAGCATGGCCGAACAGCCGTGGCAAGGTACCGGTGCGGCTCATGCCATGCCATTGGTCGCGCAAGCGCCCGGTGCTCAGGGCCAGCGGATAACGCGCCTCGCGCGGCTCGGCCACCGGCTGGTACTGCACATTGGCAAAGCGGGCGCGCCCGTCTGCGGTCGGGAAGATGCCGTCTTCGTACAGCCGGGCCCGGCCCAGCGGCCGGCCCGTATCGGCCAGCGCACTGCGCGCCGGCGCTTGCGCGCAAGGCCACTGCTGTGGCGCCAGCTCCAGCGCGGCGTAACTGAGGCCGGTGATGTCCAGGTCGCGGCCACGGGTCGACTCGCGGTGTTCATTCCAGATGGTTTCGGCATCGCGGTAGGGAAACAGACTCGGCCCGCTGCGGCCCAGGGCCTGCTCCAGGCGCTGCGCAAAGTCGACCACAATGCGCCAGTCATGGCGCGGCCGCTCGCTGTTCAGGCCAGGCGCCGGCACGGCGGCACGGACGCGGGAAATGCGCCGCTCGCTGTTCGTCACAGTGCCGTCTTTTTCACCCCAGGTGGTGGCCGGCAGCAGCAAATCGGCATAGGCCGCCGTGGCAGTGCTGGCGAAGGCCTCCTGCAACACCACCAGTTCGGCGCGTTCCAACGCGCGGCGCACGGTGCGCTGGTCGGGCATGCTTTGCGCGGGATTGGTGCAGGCAATCCACAAGGCCTTGATTTCGCCATCCGCCGCGGCCTGGAACATTTCCACGGCGGTCTTGCCCGGGCGTTCCGGCACCGCAGCAACCTGCCACAGGGCGGCCACTTCGGCCCGGTGCAACGGGTTGTCCAGGTCCCGGTGCGCGCTCAACATATTTGCCATTCCACCGACTTCGCGCCCGCCCATGGCGTTGGGCTGGCCGGTCAGGGAAAACGGTCCGGCGCCGGGCTTGCCGATTTGGCCAGTAGCCAGGTGCAGATTGATCAGCGCCATGTTCTTGGCGGTACCGCTGCTGGACTGGTTCAGTCCCTGGCAGTACAGGCTCAGCGTCGGCAGGCGCGCGCCGCCCCGGTGCAGGCCGGCGAACCAGCGGCTGGCCTGCTGCAGGGCGGCCTTGTCGATGCCACAAACCTGGGCCACCAGGTCGGGTGTGCAATCACGCACGCTGTCTTTCAGTTGCGCAAAGCCATTGGTATGTGCCGCCATGTATTCGGTATCGGTCCAGCCCTCCCACAGCATCAGGTGCAGCATGCCGTTGAACAGCATCACGTCGCTGCCGGGCTGGATCGCCAGGTGCAGGTCGGCACTGTCGGCGGTATCGGTGCGGCGCGGGTCCACCACGATGACTTTCATGGCCGGGTTGGCACGCCGGGCATCTTCTATGCGACGGTACAGGATCGGGTGCGCAAAGGCGGTGTTGGAGCCGGCGATGAACAGGGTCTGTGCCTGGTCGATGTCTTCGTAGCAGGTCGGCGGCGCGTCGGCACCGAGTGTTTTCTTGTAAGCGGCCACGGCGCTGCTCATGCACAGGCGCGAGTTGGTGTCGATGTTGTTGGTGCCGATCAGTCCTTTGGCCAGCTTGTTGAAGACGTAATAGTCTTCGGTCAGCAGTTGGCCGGACACATAGAAGCCCACCGCATCCGGACCATCGCGGCGAATGATGTCGGCAAAGCGCTGGCTCGCATGGTCCAGCGCGGCATCCCAGCGCAGCGGCACTGGCGCGGCCTGGCGCGTCAGGCGCTGCAGCGGTTGCAGCAAGCGGCTCTGCTGCGTCACGCTGGCACTGGCAGTGAGGTGCAGCGTGCTGCCCTTGGAACACAGGCGCCCCCGATTCGACGGGTGCTGCGGATCGCCGCGCACGCCGGTGATTTGCGCACCTTCGCTCTCGATGATGACGCCGCAGCCGACCCCGCAATAGGGGCACGTTGAACGGGTTTCCTGCATGGCGTGCTTCAATCAGCTGCCGCAACCGCAACGCGCCGGACCCGCCAGCGGGCGCCGCACATCGGTGGCATGGCTTTGCAGTTCGGCGGTCCTCAGGTAGACCACGTCGCCCTCCAGCCGGACACTGAAGGTCGGCGTGCAACCTTCATCCGGCGCCTGCGCACGGCCGTCCACCAGGGCAATGGTCCAGTTGTGCAGCGGGCAGGCCACGCTGTTACCGAAGACAATGCCCTGCGACAGCTGGCCGTGCTTGTGCGGGCAGCTGTCCAGCAGCGCATAGACCTGGTTCTGCGCATTGCGAAACAAGGCCACGTCCAGACCGTGCGCACGGGCCACACGGCGCGCACCCAATACCGGGATCTCCTGCAGATTGCAGATCAGGGTCCATTCATTCATGCTGCTTCTCCTACGTTGGGGTTCAGGGCGACAAACTGGCGCGTATCGACTTGCGCCTGCTGCAGATCAAACCAGGGATCGGGCTCGCCCTCCAGCGCAAATTGCAGCTGCTCCCAAAGTGCCTTGCGACCGGCGCCGTCTTCCAGAATGCGGCGCTTGACGTAATCCAGCCCGACCCGGTTGACGAAATGCACGGTGCGCTCCAGGTACCAGCCTTCCTGGCGGTACAGCTCACAGAAGGCACCGGTGTACTCCAGCACTTCGGCAGCAGTCTTGAGCTTGGTGAAGAAATGCGCCACCTCGGTCTTGATACCGCCGTTACCGGCGATATACATTTCCCAGCCGCTATCCACACCGATGATGCCCACGTCCTTGATGCCGGCTTCGGCACAGTTGCGCGGACAACCGGACACCGCGAACTTGACCTTGTGCGGCGCATACATGCGCCACATGGCGCGTTCCAGGTCCTTGCCCATCTGGGTGCTGTCCTGGGTTCCCATGCGGCACCATTCGCTGCCGACACAGGTCTTGACGGTGCGCAAGGCCTTGGCATAGGCGTGGCCCGAGGGCATGCCGATGTCGTTCCAGACGCCCTGCAAATCTTCTTTCTTCACCCCCAGCAAGTCGATGCGCTGACCGCCCGTCACCTTGACCGTGGGGATCTGGTATTTGTCCACCACGTCAGCAATGCGGCGCAATTCGGAGGCGCTGGTTTCGCCGCCCCACATGCGCGGCACCACCGAATAGGTGCCGTCTTTCTGGATGTTGGCGTGGCTGCGTTCGTTGATAAAACGGCTTTGCGGATCGTCGCGCGCTTCCTTGGGCCAGCTGCTGATCAGGTAATAGTTGATCGCTGGGCGGCAGGTGGCACAGCCATTCGGCGTCTTCCAGTCCATGTGCGCAAACACGTCTTGTATCGACAGCAGTTTGCGGCCGTCCGGCAAGGGCTGGCGAATCACCTCGCGCACCGCCGCATGGCCGTGCTCGGTGCAGGCGCACAGGGCCTTGTTTTTCGGTGTCGCCGAATAGTCGCCACCGGCAGTGAACATCAGAATCTGCTCGACCAGACCGGTACAGGAACCGCACGAGGCGCTGGCCTTGGTGTGCTTGCGCACCTCTTCCAGCGTGAACAGACCCTTCTCCTTGATGGCTTTGCAGATGGTGCCCTTTTTCACGCCATTGCAGCCGCAGACTTCGGCATCGTCGGGCATGCTGGCGGCCTTGTTGTGGCCTTCGTGGCCGCTGTCGCCAATATTGCTTTCGCCAAACATCAGCTTGTCACGGATGTCGGCAATCGAGCGGCCTTCGCGCAGCAATTTGAAATACCAGCTGCCGTCCACGGTGTCGCCATACATGCAGGCGCCAATCAGTTTGTCGTCCTTGATCACCAGCTTTTTGTAGACGCCGCCGAAGGGGTCGCTCATGACAATCTCTTCCTTGCCGGCGCCGCTGGCAAAGTCGCCGGCGCTGAACAGGTCAATGCCGGTGACCTTCAGTTTGGTCGAGGTCAGGGAACCGACATAACGGCCAATGCCGTAGTGCGCCAGGTGGTTGGCGGCGACCTTGGCCTGCTCAAACAAGGGCGCCACCAGTCCGTAAGCGATGCCCCGGTGCGCCGCACATTCACCGACGCTGTAGATGCGTGCATCGGTCACCGTCTGCATGGTGTCGCTCACCACTATGCCCTTGTCAACGTGCAGGCGCATGCTTTGCGCCAGCGCCGTGTTGGGACGGATACCAACCGCCATCACCACCAGGTCGGCCGGCACTTCGCTGCCGTCCTTGAAGCGGATGGCGCGCACCCGACCGCCCTGGCCGTCGTTCTCGCTGCCGACCAGTTCCTGGGTTTGTGCGCCCATCAGGAACTTCAGACCGCGCGACTCGAGTGACTTGCGCAGCAAATCGCCGGCCACGTTGTCGAGCTGGCGTTCCATCAGCGTCGGCATCACGTGCACCACCGTCACCGTCATGCCGCGCAGCATCAGGCCATTGGCAGCCTCCAGGCCGAGCAGGCCACCACCGATCACCACCGCATGCTTGAAACGCGTGGCGGCATCAATCATGGCATTGGTGTCGGCAATGTCGCGGTAGGCCAACACACCTTCCAGGTCTTTGCCCGGCACCGGCAACATGAAGGGCGTGGAGCCGGTACATAGCAGCAGGCGGTCGTATTCGGCACTGACCTGCTTGCCGTCGCCATCCTGCGCCAGTACCAGGCGCTTGACCCGGTCCACGCTGGTCACCGTCATTCCGACATGCAGGGTGATGCCGTGCTCTGCATACCAGCTGAACGGGTTCAGCACAATTTCGTCCAGCGTCTGTTCGCCAGCCAGCACCGGGCTCAGCAGAATGCGGTTGTAGTTTGGATGCGGCTCGGCACCGAATACCGTGATGTCATACAGGTCCGGCGCAATCTTGAGCAACTCTTCCAGTGTTCGCACACCGGCCATGCCATTGCCAACCATCACCAGCTTGATTTTTTTCATAGCAGTCACTCCATTTGGACCAGGGGCCAAAATTGACGCAGCATGGCCGCGTCGAATCACATAGGGGGAATAAACCAATACCGTGTCATGCAGGAACATGACGCGCCAGCAGCCGCTGGCTTTCGGTCATCCGGCGTGCACGACGTCGTTGTGCGCAAGCCGGGAATCATTTCAGTCGGCACTTCGTTGTGCCCTGTTCTGCCAATGCAAAAGCTGTGCCATATGATTCAGGGTCCGTCACAGGGACGCGCACCATTGCACAGTTCTTGCGACGGCAAGCAGGCAAGATGCCTTTCCTTCCTACGCAACACCAGGCCCCATGATCTCTGCACTACTCAGTATTAGCCGGCAAATGACAGCACCTTCGCTGGTCGCGGATCTGCAAGGCGCGGGCATCTCGGTTCGCGCCGTGCAAGCCGACGTCACCAAATTGGTGCGCGATGTGGCGGTGCATGCACCAGATGTGGTGATCTGTGACTTGCCGCTGCCAAGCAGCAGCTGGTTTCAGGCAATGCACATGCTGCAGCAAGCGGTTCCCTGTCCGGTACTGGTGTTCACCAACGACACCGATGTCGGCAATATCCAGAAGTCCACCGAAGCCGGTATTCATGTCTATGTGATGAATGGCTATTCGGGGCAGCGCCTGCGCGCGCTGGTACAGCTGGCGCAGGCGCGTTTCACGCAGGCGCAGCAACAGCGTAAGGCCTTTGACGACCTGAGCACCCGGTTTGAAGAACGCAAGGCGGTGGACCGGGCCAAAGGCATTCTGATGCACAAGCAGCAGCTCTCGGATGACGATGCCTTTCGCGTGCTGCGCAGCACCGCGATGCGCTCCAACCAGCGCCTGGGACAGTTGTCGCAGCACGTGATCCAGTCGGCACATTACGCCGAAGCGCTGAACCGCTCGGGCCAGTTGCGTATGCTCTCGCAACGCCTGGTGAAGCTGCATTTGCTGCAACAGGCCCAGGTTGATCCGACCCACCATGCCGCACTGCTACAGCAATCCATCCACTGGATCGACGACAACTTTGCCCAGTTGCGCGGCAGCCTGTCGCTGCCGACCTTTGGCGATCTGCTGGACCAGGTGGCGGCCCAGTGGGACTGCCTCAAGGAAGCGCTCGGGCAAGCCGATGCGCAGCGTGTCAATGCAGCGGCCGAAGCCCTGTTGCAAGGCGCCGAGCGGCTGACCAGCAGCCTGGAAGCGTCCGGCTTTACGCCCTCGCTGCGGCTGCTGAATCTGGCCGGACGGCAACGCATGCTGTCGCAACGCTTTGCCAAAGACAGCCTGTTGTTGAGCGCGGCTGCGCCCGGCGCTACCGCGCAGTGCAGCGAAGACCGGCACGCGACCCAGCAGGCCTTTGAAGCCGCCCTGACCCATCTGAACGGCTTGCCACTGAGTTCACCGGCAATTCAAAACACCCTGTCCGAAGCCGGTGTCGCCTGGCTGCAAATGGTGGCGGCAGCACAGGCCATCGTGCAGGGCACACCCGAGCAGCGCAGCGCGGCATTGCCGGCCCTGGCGCAGCAAAGCGAGTCCCTGCTGCAGCTGTTTGACCAACTCGCCGAACAGTACGAACACAGCCTGGACATGCTGGTCGGCTGAGCATGGCTTTCGACATCGACATTGGTTTTGTCTCGCACCCCGGTGTGCGCGACATCAATGAAGACTTCTGCGGCGCCATGTTGCCCAGCCCGGCGCAAATCGACATGGGCGCCATTGCCGCCGTGGCCGATGGCGTCAGCCAGGGCGGCATGGGCCGTGAAGCGGCACAAACCACGGTGGTCAGCCTGCTGCGCGACTACTACGGAACACCGGAGACCTGGAACACCACGGTGGCGCTGGACCGCATCATTGGCGCGCAGAATGCCTGGCTCGCCGGCATCAACCGGCGCCGGGCACCGGCCATGGGCATGACCACCCTGACTGCCCTGGTGTTCCGCGGCCAGTCCTATGCGCTGGCCCATGTCGGCGATTCACGCGCCTATCTGCTGCGCGACGGGCAGCTGCTGCAAATCACCAAGGACCACGTGGTGCAGCACCCGGACTTCCAGCACCAGCTGCTGCGCGCGGTGGGCTACGAAGACCAGATCGTGGTCGACTACCAGCAGGGCGATCTGCAACGCAACGATGTCTTTGTGCTGCTGACCGACGGCGTGCACGGCAGCCTGGCACAGGAGGCGATCCAGGCCCGGCTGCAGCAGCAACTCAGCGCCCAGGACACCGCCCAGGCACTGATCGACGCGGCCCGCAAGGCCGCCAGCCACGACAACCTGACGGCCCTGGTGATTCGCGTGCGCGACCTGCTCGATGCCAGCCTGCGCGATGAGAACATGGGGCTGCAGACGCTGCCGGTTCCGCCGCGCCTGACCGTGGGCGCGGTGCTGGACGGACTGCTGGTCACGGCGCCAGTCGCCGACAACGGTGTAAACGTGCTCTACCAGGTGCGCGACCCGCACAGCCAGAAACTGTTCGCCCTCAAGACTCTGCACCCGGCGCGCGCCCATGACCCGCAGGAGCGCGCCATGCTGGCCCACGAAGCCTGGCTGGCGCGCCGCATGCGAAGCTCGGGCGCGGCCGATTACCTGGTGCGCATCCACGACCAGACGCCCCGCCAGCAGCCATTTACCGCCTGCTATCTGCTGTACGACTGGCACAGCGGCGAAACCTGTGCCCAATGGCTGGCGCGCAGCGGCCCGCTGCAAGTTACACAGCTGCTTGGTCTGGCCAGCCAGGCGCTCAAAGGCCTGATGCTGCTGCACCGGCAAAACGTGGTGCACCGGGACATCAACCCAAGCAATCTGCACCATGGCGACGATGGCGTGCTGCGCATCCTCGATCTGGGCGTGGCGCTCAGCGGACGCGAACCGCTGGCAGCGCGCGAACTGCATGCTGGCACGCCCAGTTACGTCAACCCGGAACAATGGGGCTTTCCGGGCGATGGCGACACTGCCGACGCCCAACAGCTGCCGGACACCCGCAGCGACCTGTTCGCACTCGGCGTCACGCTCTACCAGTTGCTGACCGGACGCCTGCCCTATGGCGAAGTGCTGCCCTACCAGATCGGCCGGTACCACCGCGACCCGACGCCACCCAGCCGCTATCGGCCAGATATACCGATCTGGCTCGACCACGTGCTGCTGAAGGCGGTGGCACGCAAGCAGTCGCTGCGTTTTGAAACCGGCGAAGAATTTCTGCTGGCACTCGAACGCGGCGCCGCCCGGCCGCTACCGGCGCCACCCGCAACCCCGGCTCTGCTGCGCCATCCGAGCACGGTGTGGAAACTGGCGCTGGGTGTTTCCCTGCTGTTCAACCTGCTGCTGATCTACTGGCTGCTGTTCCTGCCCAAATAGCCGGCACCACAGTACTGGCACGGGCATTGCTTGATATCGGGCAACTGGCCAACGACGGCCAGCTGGTTGCACCATCGGCATGCATACGCCGCGCTACAACCAAGGACAACGAAGTCCGCAAACGCCATGCACCACGATGGCCCTGTTCATGCCCCACGTCACAGCGTCGCGGCACTCCTTCCCTGCGTTTGTACTTTGTTGCGAGATCCTATGAAAAACTTCCGATTGTTTTTACAAGCGGGGCACGCTCCGACCTTATGGGCCGCGCTCACCTACTTCACGTTTTCCTTTGCCATCTGGGTCATCAATGGCAGCATGGCGCCCTTCATCAGTGAAGCCCTGCACCTGAGTCCGACACAAAAAGGACTGATGCTGTCGATTCCGATTTTTGCCGGTGCGCTGCTGCGTTTTCCGCTCGGACTGCTGGCCCAATATATCGGCCGCAAGAACGCCACCCTGGTGGAAATGGGCGGTATCGCGATTGCCATGTCCTATGGCTATTTCTTTGTGGAAACCTTCAACGATATTCTGGCCATGGGCGTGCTGCTCGGCGTGGCCGGCGCCAGCTTTGGTGTCGCCATGTCACTTGGCTCCGGCACCTTTCCGCCGCGCTACAAAGGCCTGGCCATGGGCATCGTCGGTGCCGGCAATGTGGGCACCGCCTTTGCCGCGCTGCTGGCGCCCCTGCTGGCCCAGAAATATGGCTGGCAGACGGTGTATGGATTTGCGGCGCTGAGCGTCGCCATTCCCGCCGCCGTGATGGTGGTGTTTGCCAAGGAACCACCAGACTTGTCGCCCCACGCACGCCTGCGTGACCACCTGAGCTGCCTCTACGAAAAAGACGGCTGGGCCTTCAGCCTGATCTACGTGGTGACCTTTGGCGGCTTCCTCGGGCTGGCGAGCTTTTTGCCGAGCTATTTTTACGACCAGTTCGGTGTCAGCAAAGTGCAGGCCGGGCAGCTCACCATGCTGGCGGCGTTCCTGGGCGCCGCGCTGCGCGTGGTGGGCGGCTGGCTGTCCGACCACTGGGGTGGCGTCAATACCCTGACCACGGTGTTGGGCGTGACCGCTGTGACGCTGGCCTTGTGCGGTCTGGCGGAACATTCGCTGACCGTGACCATGCTGCTGTTCATGGTTTGCTTCTCGGCCCTGGGGGCTGGCAACGGAGCCCTGTTCCAGCTGGTGCCCTTGCGCTGGCCCAGCACCACCGCCGTGGCCGGTTCCATGATTGGCGAAATCGGCGCCCTCGGCGGCGGCCTGATCCCCAACGCCATGGGCTTTTCAAAACAATATGCCGGCACCTACATGTGGGGCTTCTTCGGCTTTGCCAGCATTGCCGTGCTGATGCTGCTGGTGCTGCGCACGATGCAGATTCGCTGGACCCGCACCTGGGCCGAGAAAGGCGGGCGCGCACGCGCCGTTGCCGCCGCCTGAGCGACCCCGATCGGCAAACTGCAAGGGCCTGGTGCATGACTGCATACAGGCTCTTTTTCTCTTTTTAGCAGCGCTGCACAGTCTGTTGAAAACGCCAGCCGGAACTTGGCCTTCGCCTACAGCTGCAGTGACTCCGGTGCCAGCCCGGCCAGCCGGCGCTGGTGGATCTGTTGGTACGCCAACTCCAGCTGGCGCGCAAAGCGGCGTGTTTGGTACAAGGGCGCGTGTTCACGCTGGCGCAGCAGGTGCTGGCGCAAGCGCTGCAGGCGCTCGGGTTGCTGCGCCAGGGCAATGGCCAGCGTTTCGTAGTCGGCCAGGCTGCGGGTGACCAATTCGTCCAGTTCCAAAGAGCGCAGCAGGCTCGCCGCCACGCGCGAAGCCATCGATTCGCCACTGCAAGTGAGCACCGGGCAGCCCATCCACAATGCGTCGCTGGCGTTGGTGTGGGCGTTGAACGGCAGGGTATCGAGAAACAGGTCGGCCGCGGCGATGCGTGCCAAGTGCTCGGACTGCGCCAGCACCAGCGCAAACACCAGACGCTGCGGCGCCACACCCTGCTCCAGCGCATGCTGGCGCAAGGCTGGGGCGACTTGCGCATGGTCCTGCAACAGCCAGAGCACGCTGTCCGGCACGCTGCGCAACACGCGCATCCACAGCGCAAACATTTCGGGCGTGATTTTGTAATTGTTGTTAAAGCAGCAGTAGACAAAACCGGTGTCCGGCAAGCCCAGTTCGGCGCGGCTCTGGCGACTGCTGGCGCGCGCACGCTGATCGTCATTCACCTGGTAACAGCCGGGCAAGCAGATCAGCTTTTCGCTGAAGTGCGGCGCCAGCGCCGGCGGCACCACCTGGCGGTCTGCGATGAAGTAATCGATGCAGGCGGCGCCAAGGCTGCCAGGGTAGCCCAGATAGTGCAGCTGCAATGGCGCGACACCCAGGGCGAACAGGCCTAGGCGGTTGTTCTGGGTGTGGCCCTTCAGATCAATGGCGATGTCCAGCGCCTGCGCGCGCACCTGCTGCGCCGCTTGCTGGTCGCTGAGATCCGCCAAGTCAATGAAGGCATCACTCGCGGCGCGCAAACGCGCCTGCATGGCGTCCGCCGTGCGCGGCCCGTAGGAAAACAGCAGCACTTCGAAGTCCGTGCGCTGGTGCTGTTCGATCAAGCCGGCCATCAGATGGGCGGTTGCGTGGGCATGAAAATCGGCGGAAAAATAGCCCAGCCGTATCTTGCCATTGGGCGTTTTGGTGCTGGTGCTGGTGCTGGTGCTGGTGCTCCAGCGCGGGCCGCCTGGGTGCTCCAGCCGGACCCAGGTTTGCGCCATCTGCAGCTGCAGCGCGGCATCGTCGCACAGCGCCAAACCGGCAAACGGCGGGCAGACCGGCTGACCGGTGCGCGCCAGTTGGCAGACCTGTTCGCGCAAGGCAAAAAACTCGGCATCCCACTGGCTCAGGTGCTGCATGCAGCTCAGCATGGCGCCACGCGCAAAGGGGTAGTCGGGCTGCAGTTGCAGCAGCCAGCGAAAGCACACCAGCGCGGCCTGGTACGCATGACAGTCGCTCAAAGCGCGCCCCAGGTTGTGCCAGTTACTGGCCACTGCGGGCGCCAAACTGCAGGCTCGGTCAAAACTGGCGATGGCCTGCGCCGTGCGCTGCAGCGCGCACAGGATCACGCCGCGGATGTTGTGCGCCTCGGCCAAAGTGGGCTGCAGTGCAATCGCACGATCGGCATGCGTCAATCCGGCCTGCCACTGCCCCAGCGCTTGCAGGCTGCCGGCGAGATTGCTGTGGATTTCGGCACGGTCCGGGCACAGTGCCAGCGCCGCCTGGTTGGCAGCAACGGCACTTTCGTATTGCTGCTGTGTGTGGTGCGCATGGGCGCGCGCAAACCATTGTTCGGCGCTGGTTGGCGCTGCGCCATCACTGTGTGGTTCCACCATGCCGTTGACGCCGGACTGCGCCAGCGGCTGGCTGCCAACAACCGACCGGGAATCCGCCTCAGACTTTGCCATTTTTCCCCTCTCGCGCACCACACGGCGCTGCGTCGAACACGCGCTGCGAAGGCCGGATTCTCCCACGCTGATGGGCGTTATCGCGGGTGTCTGGCACGGACGATATAGACAGGAAGCCAGGTGGCTTGCTGGGAAGCGCTACCGCCTGCGCTCTTGCTCCGCCTTCCTTCCGTACGCAATCAGGACCTTACAAAGCGCCTTCATGGCCTGCGGCACCGCATTGCTTGCCATTTGACGCTGCTGCAACGCCCTGTCGTATTCGTTAAGCGCCCAACTTTGGCGGGCAGCTTCGAGTACAGGCAAGCCCATTCGGTAATGGTTCCCACGCCAGACCACGCGCCTGCCACAGTCGCCCCACGCTGCACGCAATATCCACTCCGGCTGGTTCAGCATCC
>CAIUDG010000161.1 GCA_903897925.1 uncultured beta proteobacterium
GTATCCAGGGTGAAGCCGTCGATATCAAAGTCAATCAGGTTGTCCTGCGGCGCTTCGCTGAGGTCCAGATCCACCGACCCTGAAATCGCCGCCTCGGGGGGCGGCACAATGGGGGTGAATTCCAGCGGGCCCGGGCCCGTGGCCACTGGGGGTTCGACAAAGGCCTCCGGCTCGCTCGCCACCGGTGCCGCCACATTGCGTACCGTGCTAAACGGCGTCAGATCGGAATCCTGCGCCGAACCCAGACGTTTGAGCACCCCGTGCAGCATCAGCAGATCGCGGAAAGCTTCCAGGTCCAGGCCCTGTTCCGGATCATCGTCCACGGTGCGAACCAAACACTGCTCAATATAGTCAACCGCCTCATCGGACGGCCACAGCACGGTAATTTCGCGGCACAGCTCTTCATAGCTTTCCAGGCCATCACCTTCGACCGTGAAGCTGGTGTAGGCCGGCACGCGACCGGTGAATTGGGCGTTGAACTCCTGCCGGTAGTGGTCAAACTCGGCACGGCGGCCCAGGGTGTGGAATATTTTCAGCAAATCCAGAATCACCAGGGGATTGGCTTCATGGCTTTGATTGATGCTGGTTTCCAGCACTTTCACCGCCTCGTCGTGCTGTCCCAGGGCCATGAAAAATTCGGCCTGCTGGCGCACATCCAGCATTTCCTTGGTATTCACCGAACGCAAGGTGGTCACGCTGCTGAGCGCGAAGTCCTGCTTTTCGGAATTCCGGAAGGCACGTGGCTCGGCCGACGGTTTGTCTGTGGCCATTGCGGCAAAGGCAGCGGCGCCGATGCCAATGTCAATATCTACGCTGGTTGGGTCAACCGCAGGTTCCGCCGCAGCCGCAGCCTTCTCGACGCGCGACGGCGCCGTTCTGGCAAGCGCCGAAACCGGCACTGCGTCGGCGTCCATGTCGATGTCAACATCCGCACCGGACGGCGCCCGGGCGCCCATGGCCGGCACCGACCACCAGGGGCTGGAATCACCGTGGGCACTGCGAACCCGCAACACCAGCCAGGCGACCACGGCCACACACAGCGCCAGCACCGCCGTCAGGGCATAAAGCGCCAAGTTGCCATCGCGCGCACCGGACTGCATACGGTCCAGGTCCGCCGCCACTGCTTGCAAATTTTGCTGATTCTTCAAGGTCAGCGCATGCAGGCCCTTGAGATCGCCTTCAAACGCCTGCACCCGGGCCTGCAGCTGCGCCGTCTGGTCCGCCGCCGGCATGGTTTCCCGCCACTGGTCCAGTGCGTCAACGCGCTTTTCCAATGCTTCCATGGCCAGGGCATCGGCCTTTCGGCTCGCTTTGCTAGTATGCGCCGGTGCAGCCTCAAGGGCACTGTCGACCAGCTTCAAATGCGCGCCCTTGCTGGCCGATTTGTGCCTGCGAACTTTGGCCTTCGGCTCAGGCGACACTGCCGCAGCGCTGGTCGGCGCAGCGTCGCTGGCTTGCGCCGTCACGGCGGCCGGTTTGGCATTTCCTGGCGTCGCACCAGCCGCAGCCGCAGGAGCGGGTGTCTGGTCCGGCACCAGATCGGACAACATTTCGGCCAGCAGCACGTAGCGGCGTACGGTCTTGTGCGCGCAGCCGGCGCGCAACGTGACGCTCACGGTGGGCTCGTCAATCAGTTTGCTGGTGCTGATGCGCAGGTTGTGCGTTTGCGCGCTCGCCCCGGCGGCCACCTGCAGCTGGACGTTGCTGGAAGAAATCTGGGTATCGCCAAAGTAGATATCAGCGCCATAGCACATGGCGCGCAGGTCGGGCGTGGCGTCTTCGTCAGCGGAGAACTCAACGTTCACCGCCAGTTCGAGCGGGCGGCCTATCACGACAATGCCGTGCACGCGCCCTAGCGTCACTGCGGACACCTCTCCTACGCTGCACAACAGCAACGCTGCCAGGACCCAATAACAATAATGGCGGACTTGCTTCATATTTATAGTTGGGTGATTTTGACACAGGCAAGTCATTAATCGCTTCAGATTCCAGTGATATCGCGGGACTTGGCTGCGCTGTGAAAAATACACCACACGAAATCGGGATAATCCCGCCATGACACATCTATTTCAATCCGTAGCTATCGTCGGCGCCGGGGCCATGGGCCAAGGCATTGCGCAAATTGTTGCCCAGTCTGATTGCCATGCTGTTTTGTATGACGTACAGCGCGCTGCAGCAGATACCGCACGCAATAACCTGCTGGCCCTGTGGCAGGGTCAGGTTAAAAAAGGCCGCATCAGTGCGCAGGATGCCGAGCGCTTCGCCACGCGCGTCAGCGTGGCCGGCGATCTGGCGCAACTGCAGCCATGCGAGCTGGTCGTCGAAGCCATTGTCGAGCGCCTCGATGTCAAGGTATCCCTATTCAAACAACTCGAAGGCATTGTGCCTACCAGCACGGTGCTGGCCAGCAATACCTCGTCCCTCTCGATCGCTGCGATCGGCGCCGGGCTGGCGCACCCGGAACGTTTTATCGGTTTCCACTTCTTCAACCCGGTCGCGCTAATGAAAGTGGTGGAAGTCATTGCCGGTCTGCGCACCGCGCCGGAAGTGGCCACACGGCTATTCAACTTCGCGCAGCAACTCGGCCATACCGCAGTCATGGCCAAAGACTCGCCCGGATTCATTGTCAACCACGCTGGTCGTGGTTACGGCACCGAGGCACTGCGGGTGGTGTCGGAAGGCATTGCCGACTTTGCCACGGTGGACCGCATTTTGCGCGACCAGGCCGGCTTCAAGATGGGCCCGTTTGAATTGATGGACCTGACCGGCCTGGATGTATCGCAACCAGTAATGGAATCGATTTACCAGCAGTTTTACGATGAGCCCCGCTACCGCCCCAGCGCCATTGCCGCGCAGCGCCTGGCGGCCGGGCTGACCGGGCGCAAGGTCGGCGAAGGCTTTTACCGTTACCTGGACGGCAAGGCACAGGTGGCCGACGAGCCCCCGGTGCCGGTGGTGGAGACTTTGCCGCCGGTCTGGGTCTCGCCGCGCGCCGCGCGCCGGGTGGAATTGCTGCTGCTGCTGAAGAACCTGGGCGCGCAGATTGAAACCGGACAATCGCCCTCCCCGCACGCGCTGACCCTTGTGGCGCCACTCGGCTTCGACGTCACCACGGTGGCCGTGGTAGAGCGCCTGGACCCGGCGCGCACCGTCGGCATCGACATGCTGATTGACGATGCCACCACCAAACGCCGGGTGCTGGCCACCAATCCGGCCACCCGCAGCGACATGCGCGACGCCGCACACGCGCTGTTTGCCCGCGATGGCAAGGCCGTCAGCGTGATCCGTGACAGTGGCGGTTTTGTCACCCAGCGGGTGGTGGCGCATATCGTCAACATCGCCAGTGACATCTGCCAACAAGGCATCTGCAGCCCGGGCGATCTGGAAAAAGCCGTCACGCTGGGCCTGGGTTACCCGCAAGGGCCGCTGGCCATGGGCAACCTGTACGGCCCGACCAATGTGCTGGAAGTGCTGTTCAACATGCAAACCGTTTATGGCGACACGCGCTACCGCCCCAGCCCCTGGCTGCGCCGGCGTGGCGCCATTGGCCTGAGCCTGCTGCACGAAGAAGCATAAGCACCATGGATGAACCCATGCTCACCGTCGACGAACGGGCAGCAATCAATAGCGGGCGCTGGTTTTCCACACTGTCGCCGGCCTTGCGCCACGACATCCTGCGCTGCGCCTACGTGAAACGCTTTGCCGACGGCGCCCTGATCACGGCCCGCGGCGAGCCGCCGGAAGACTGGATTGCCTGCGCCAAGGGCGCGGTGCGCGTGAGTTCCACCTCGGTGTCGGGTAAGCAGATTACGCTGACCTATGTCGAGCCGGGCATCTGGTTTGGTGATGTATCGATTTTTGACGGCGACCGCCGCACCCATGATGCTTATGCGCATGGCGAGAGCACCGTGCTGTGCGTGGCCAAAGCCGACTTCAAAAAGATTCTGACTCTGCATGTCGAACTGTACGAAGCCCTGCTGCGCCTGAATACACGCCGCATTCGCCAGCTCTACGGTCTGGTGGAAGACCTGAACACGCTGCCGCTGCGCGCGCGTCTGGCCAAGCAGCTGGTGCACCTGGTGCGCAGTTACGGCGTGGCCTCGCTGAGCAACGGTGCCGAAATGCGCATCGGCCTGCACCTGGCGCAGGAAGAACTGGCGCAACTGCTGGGCGCCTCACGGCAACGTGTGAACCAGGAACTCAAGGCCATGGAGCGTGAAGACGTGATTCGCATTGAAGCCGGTGGCCTGGTGGTGCGCGACCGGGACGCGCTGACGCGCATCGCCGTCGCCATCGATACCGAGCGCTGAGCCCGCGCAGCGCATCAACTGACGATGCCGGACCAGAGTTCGTTGAGGTCGTTGAAGCGCCACTTGGCCGGGTCTTCCCGGCTGACGATTTTTTCAGTCACACCAGGACGCGACAGATCGATCACCTCGGGAATGATGCGCATATTCGACTTGGTCGAAAAGAATACCTTCACCGTCGGCGTCGTGAGTGATTTACCAGTCTGCTCTACCACCACGCCCAGGCGCCCGGAGCTGAGCTGCACCAGACTGCCGATCGGGTAAATACCCAGGCTCTTGACAAAGGCCTGGAACACTTTCATGTCGAAATGGCCCTTGGCCCACTCTGCCATGCGGCGCAGCGACTCGGCCGGGTCCCAGCCGGCCTTGTAGGGACGGTTCGACGTGATGGCGTCATACACATCACAGACCGCGCCCATTTTGGCGAACAGGCTGATTTCCTGGTCTTTCAGGCCCTTGGGATAGCCCGAGCCATCGACTTTTTCATGGTGGTGCAGGCAAACATCAAGCACCATGGGATCGACATCGGTTCCGGTCAACAACAGTTTGTAGCCTTCTTCCGGATGCGTCTTGATGATGTTGAATTCGGCCTCCGTCAGTTTGCCCGGCTTGTTCAGCACGTCCATCGGCATGGCCGCCTTGCCCAGGTCATGCATCAGGCCGGCTATGCCGGCCTGGCGGGTCTGGTTTTCGTCCAGACCGAGCTGCTTTCCCAGTGCCACCATCATGGCGCACACGGCCACCGAATGCATATAGGTATAGTCGTCGGCCGTCTTCAGGCGCGCCAGACTGATCAGGGCGCCCGGGTTGCGGGACACTGAATCGGTAATTTCTTCCACCAGTTTTTGCGCACCGCCGGTGTCCACCGCCTTGCCCATGCGCGCCTCTTCGAACATGGAAATCACGGCACGCTTGGCCTGGTGGCAAATTTTGGTGGCGCGGGCAATTTCTTCGGCGGTGGAGGTAGGAGCAACGTCGCGGTGCGCCCGCAGATCTTGCTGGATTTCGGCCTCGACCTGGGCATCGGACTCGGCTTCGGACACGGCCGCCACCCCGCTGGCAACATCTAGCCCCTTGGCACAGTCAATCCAGACTTCGCGCACACTGCTGGCGCGGATATTGGCAATGTCTTTGGAGTCGGCAATCACGAATCCGGTACGCCAGAACGGGTGGTCCATCCAGGAGCCGCAGAACTCCTTCAGATGCATCCCCACAGTCAACTGTTCGACGCTGATTTTCTTAAGCATTTTTTTGCCTGAATCCCTGACTAAACCAGCGTAAGCGAATGATTGGTGAACAAAATCTACGAACTGCGAAGCAGTATAGAGGACTCAGGCAAGTGGCATTGACAATGCCGCGCCTGGCCTCAATGCAAATGCCGCGGCTTGCGCCCGCCACCATGGCCACCGCCATGGTTGCCACCGCTGCCGCGCGGCGGTTTACCGATTTCCAGCGAATTGACCAGCGCATCGAAACGCTGTGCAAACAGCTTGTCCACTTCGGCCACCACACCGCCAAGTTCGGAGCCGTCAAAATGGCGCTCCATCATATTGATCATGTCCTGCACCAGCAGGTCGCGCTGCACCTGCATGATGGCCGCCGGGTTGGGGCCGACAAACAGCATCACGAAGTCGTCGCGGGATTCCCCATTGGCGGGGCCGTTTTCGTCGTCGAAATCGGCGTCATAGAAGGTAACTTCCAGGGCCGCGCCGGCATCGGCAATCTCGTTGAGGTTCATGCAGACTTCGTCCAGCGTCTGGCGGAAATCTTCGTCGCCAGCCACCGTCCAGCAAAGCTGCAGCAAGTGCTCCTTGGCATCAAACCGGATGCCCGGCTCGTCTTCGTAAGAACTGCCGGCGCCATCCGCCAGCGAACGGCAGCCAGCATACTTCCAGAGTGGCTTGAGGGATTCCTGCAGCTGGTCATACTGCACATCCGCGCGCAGCGGCACCTGACCGTGAACGTGGATCTCGAAAGGAGCGTTGTAGCGTGGCATGCAGCGAGTGTAAATGAATGCCGAAAAGTTAGAAGGTCTCCCCCGCATCGGCAGCAGTAAATCAGCACTTGCGCTAGCCAGCCGCGGCTCCGGACCGGGAAAGGAACGGGTTAGACTGCGACCCAATGGAGAGCCCCAGCATGAAGTTGATTTCCTCGGTCATGGTTGCCGCCGGTCTGTTGACCGGGTGCAGCGGCATGTTGCCGCAAGCCAAACTCGACATCAACAATCCCTGGCAGGACTTTGACGCTGCCAAAGCCAGTTTCGACCAAATCGTCCCGTTCCAGACCGCCATGCCGCAGGTGCGCAAGCTCGGTTTCGACCCGGCCAAGACGCCGAATGTGCAAACCTTGAACCAGGCCCAGGTCATCAGCGCCGCCCTGCCCTCGCCTTTGCAAGGGCGTGCCAACCTGCCCGAAGGCATCATGGCCTGCATGAAAGCCGGCGACGGATGCGTCGGCTACCTGCTGGAACCCAGCCGCATCACGCAGCAACGGGTCGGCAACTTTTTCCTCGATTTCCTGAACTTCCAGCGTGACACCCTCACTACCGGCTGGAAATTCAGCGCCTTGCTGGTGGTCATCAACGACACCGTGGTCTACAAACAGTGGAATGGCCAGGCGCATATTGAGTCCACCGACCAACACAGCAACCCGCTCGGACCACTGCAAAGCATGGGCGAGACCGTCAAAGTCCTGCCTTAGTGCAGGCAGACCGGCCGCTATACGGCAAGCCGGTACAAGTCGTGCTTATGCCTGTAATTGGGGCAGCTAGACGCACCAATTCGGGGCTTTGGTGGCTGCGCCTGGGCCGCCGCTGCGTCATACCAGCCCGACCCGCGGTACTCCGGAACACGCTATGTTGAAAACATTTTCCCTTTCCTATTGGCTAGGCCGACTGAGCGTGAGCCAAAAGCTCACGCTGATTTATCTGCTCGATTTGACCGCTGTGATTTATGTGTCCAGTGTGCTGATCCAGGAAAAATATATTGCTATCGACTTTGCCCGCAAGGAAATCGTCGGTGCGAACTACGCCGAGGCGGTGCAGCAAAACCTGCTGGCGGCATTCGATATTCCGCCGCCAAGCGCCCTGCCAACACCGGCACAACGGCTGCAGTCCTTCAAGGCAGTGCAAGAGCGCTATGACCCCAGCCTGCACACCGGCCCCGCCGCCAACGCCTTCGCGCGCTGCCTGCAGCCCGGGCACGCCCTGTCAGAACCAGAAAAAGCCCATCTGATCGATAAGGCGCACGACTTGCTCACCATCGTCGGCAACGAATCAAATTTGATACTCGACCCCGACCTGGACAGCTATTACGTCATGTCGATTACCCTGCTGCGCTTTCCCGAGCTGATGCAGGTGGAACATGACATGCGCCAGTTCATCCATGCGCAGACCACCCAGGCGCGCTCGCAAAAACAAAAGGTGCAGTTGTTGACCCTGGTCGGTCGGCTCGACGCGGCGCTGCAAGGCCTGAGTTCGGACTATGCGCAAGTATGGCTGGCCGCCTCACCGCAGCTGAAGCAGGCGCTTCAGTCCAGCCGCAACCAGGTCGTGGCCCAGGCCGCGCAGTTTGGCGCGCAGGTGCAAAACAGCACGGAAACCGGTGTCTCGGCGGCCCAACTGGGCCGCATTGATGCCAGCTACCAACAATCGATGCAGGCCTTGAGCGAGGCCTGGAACACCAGCATCACACAGCTCAAGGGCCTGCTGCAGGCACGCATTGACAACCTGTTCAGCCGCATGTGGCAGCACCTGGGCACCGCCTTGCTGTTGCTGATCAGTATTCTGAGCCTGGTTTATCTGGTGGCCAGCCAGATCGCCAAACCCCTGAAGTCACTCGCCAAAGTGGCGGACGCGGTGCGCAAATCGGCCGACTATTCGCACCGCGCACAGTGGCACAGCGGCGATGAAATTGGTCAGCTGTTTCGCGCCTTCAACGACATGCTGGCCCAGCTCGACCATGACCGCCTGACGCAACAGGAACTGGCCGCGGCGGCCAGTGCCGCGCAGGCCCAGCAGGAGCTGCTGGCCGCGTTTCCGATTCCGCTGGTCATCACCGCAGTGCCCGAGCACGAAGTACTGCACGTGAACCAGCCGGGCCTGCCCTGGCTGCAGGGCTGCACCCGCGACCCCTGGCGCAGCGGACTGGAACCGACGCAGCTGGCGCGCTTTTTTCAGCGCCTGGCCGACCATGGCGTGGTCGATGAATTTGAAGTGCGCTGGCTGGGCGGCGCCACGCCCTCGTGGGCGGTGCTGTCGGCACGGCGCATCAACTTCCAGGGGCGCGACGCCATCGTGACGGCGTTCACGCCGATCAACAAACTCAAATTCATGGAGCAGCGCCTGGAACTGTGGGCCAAGGTGTTCGAGGCCTCCAGCGAAAGCATCATCATCATGGATGAGTCGCGTCACATCATTAGCGTCAACAAGGCGTTTTGTCGCAGCACCGCCTATGACCTGCACGAAGTGGTGGGGCAGGACATCGGGCTGCTGCTGCCGCAGGACGCAGAAATGGTCTGGAAACAGCTGCGCGAAAAAGAGTCCTGGCAGGGGGAGGTGCATATCCGCAAACTCAGCGGCGAAAGCTATCCGGCCTGGCTGATGGTGTCTTCGGTGCACAAAAATGCGACCAGTGGCGAAGTGGTGAACTATATCGGCCTGTCGATCGACATCACCGACCGCAAGGCCAAGGAAGAGCGCATCAACTTCCTGGCGCAACACGATGTGCTTACCGAGTTGCCCAACCGCGCCCTGTGCAAGCAGCGCTTGGCGCTGGCCATGGAACAGTCGCAACACAGCGGCGACAAACTGGCGGTACTGTTCATTGACCTGGACCGCTTCAAATATATCAATGACACGCTGGGGCACCACATCGGCGACGCGCTGCTGCGCAAAATCGCCCGGCGCCTGTGCCAGGCCGTGCGCAGCGAAGACACCGTCAGTCGCCTCGGCGGCGATGAGTTCGTGGTGATCATGCGCCAGATCGGCGAGCGTGAAGAACTGATTCGCACCGTCAACCAGCGCCTCATCGCCGACATCCGCGAACCAGCGCACATTGAAGGCCACACCATCAATGTATCGTGCAGCATTGGCGTGGCCATCTACCCTGACGATGCCCAGACCCAGGACGAATTGATGCGCAAGGCCGACGCCGCAATGTACGAAGCGAAATCCTGCGGGCGCGACAACGCGCGCTTTTTCTCCGAAGAAACCGACCACCGGGTGAAAGCCCGGCGCACCATGGAAAGCCAGTTGCGCCAGGCGCTGGAACAGCAGGAATTCAGCCTGCATTACCAGCCGCGCCTGAATGCGCGCAGCCGCAAGCTCCAAGGCGCGGAGGCCTTGCTGCGCTGGGACAACCCGCTGCTGGGCCGGGTCGCGCCAATGGACTTCATCCAGCTCGCCGAGGAAACCGGGCTGATCATGCCGATTGGTCTGTGGGTGTTGCGCCAGGCCTGCTGCCAGTGGATGCAATTTCAACAAGAGCAACAGTTTGGTACGCTGGATTTGTCGGTCAACCTGTCGGCGGCACAACTGGCCGACCCGGCACTCGCCGGCCAGTTGCAACAAATACTCCACGACACCGGCCTGCCGCCGGAGCAGCTGGAGCTGGAACTTACCGAATCGCACCTGATGCACAACCCGCAAGCGGCCCAGGAACAAATCCGCGCCCTCAAGGCGCTGGGTGTACGTATCGCGCTGGATGACTTCGGCACCGGCTATTCCAGCCTGGCCTATCTGAAGCACTTTCAGATCGACAAACTGAAAATCGACAAATCGTTTGTGCAAGGCATGCTCAACGACAGCGCCGACGCAGCCATCGTGCATGCCGTGATTGCGCTGGGCCACACGCTGGGCTATTCGGTAGTGGCTGAGGGCGTGGAAAACGCCCCCACGGCACAGACCCTGACTGCCCTGGGCTGTGACGAACTGCAAGGCTATTACTTCAGCAAGCCGCTGAATGTGCGCGATTTTTCACTCTGGGTTGAACAAAAACCAGCGCCACCGGAGCGGCGCAAAGTGCACTGAACGCCAGAAAATAGAAAGCCCCTCCAACATGCGGTCTAGAGGGGCTTGCCAGCACGGGGGCTGACGGTTGTGACCGGCTCGCGGTCAGGTGCATTGTGAACCGGATTGCTCCGTCTGGGAAGGCTTTGCGGAAACGTTGGCAAAAAAAACCGCCCCTGGCGCGGCCGGACCGCAGCGCCATGCGCCGGTGGCTACAGCACAATGAGAACGGCCAACTCCTGGTACAGCTTTTCAATTTCGGCTAGGCTGGCCAACAGCCGCTCCTGCGAGCCCACCAGCCGGTTCCACACTACCTCGGCCACCGGTGGCAGCACGGCGCGCGGCTGGTTCTCCAAATTCAGCCGGTGCGCCATGGCATCCGCCACGCAGACCACGCCCGCTGCCAGTTCGGCTGGGGCCAGGGACGACACACCTTCGCGCACACGGCCAACCTGGTGGTGCGCACCAATCGCCTGCACTATCGGTTCCGGCAAATACCAGTGGCGGCACAGGGACGCGCCAATATCGGCATGGTCAAAACCGAATACCGCGCGTTCCGCCTCGTACATGGATAGCCCGTCACGCGCCGCCAGCTGGCGCGCCTCCTGGTGCAATTCCGGATAGGTCGACATCAGTGCCAGAACCCCCACGTCATGCAATATGCCGGCAAGGAACAGTGCACTGGTGTCCAGGGCGTTGCTGCGCGCGACGACGCTGGCGCTGATCGCCACCGCCAGCCCGTGGCGAAACAAGGTCCGCACATCGGTGCCGGCACCCAGGTTGGGAAACTGCAGACTGCTGGCCATGGTCGCAACAATGATCATCCGCAGGTTCGAAAAGCCCAGCAGGACCACGGCGTCATGAATGGTTTGCACCTTGTTGGGCATGCCATAAAACGGTGAATTGGCGACGCGCAGAAGGCCGATGGTCAAGCCCTGATCGCACTCAATCGCGCGCACAATAATTTTCAGTTCGACGCTTTCATCGTTCAAATAGCCAAGCAACTGGCGCGTGCTGCCAGACAGGTTGGGCAGACGCTGAACGGCTGCCGTGGCAACGTCCAGGGTCGGGCGACTCATTTGGCGTCCCCGATAAAGGCCAGCACCGTGCCACGGTGCTGATGCTCAGAGAGTAAATGGCGCGCCATCACCTGCCAACGCCGCCCACCCGGCTCCTGGTATTCGAGGTGAAACGGCTGGCTATGCAGCGCCGGTGGAAACTGCGCCGCCAGGTCCAGGCAGGCCTGTTGCGGTATCGACAGCGCGGCTTCATTGCGCAGCACCACCAAACCACTGGGGTCCAGTCCCATGACGGGCACCGGCAACTGGTTCAGATTTTCCTGGGCGATATACAAAGCCGCCTGGCTGATCATGGCCGTATGGGACTGTGCATCGAGCTGCACTGCCAGCGACTGGTTATCCTTGTTCAGATGGTCATTGGCTTGCGCAATGTCGCTCAGCATGCGCTGGTGCCGGTCGTTGATTTCCTTGCGCTGAAACGCCTCCTGAATGCCGTCTTTGAGCGTTTTTTCATCCCAGGGCTTGCACATGAATTTGTAGATAGCGCCCTGGTTGATGGCATTGGTAATGGACTCCATGTCGGCAAAACCGGACAGCACCATACGCACCGTATGCGGGTACAACTCCTTGGTACGACGCAAAAATTCTTCCCCGGTCATCTCTGGCATGCGTTGATCCGACAGCACCACGTCAACGTCATTTTTGGCCAGCAGTTCCAGCCCTTCGGCGCCAGACCTGCCGCACAGTATCCGGTAGTCCTCGCGCCGCAACAGGCGCCGCAAGGCCATCAAAATGCCCTCTTCATCGTCCACCAGCAGCAAGGTGCGCTCCTTGGCCGGGCGCCCCAGCAACTGCGGCGGAATGCGCCAGCCGCTGGCCAGAAACGCACTGGCCGCTGCCGCTGGAAGCGGCTTGCTGATGTAATAGCCCTGGATCGTCTCGCACTGCTCAAGCACCAGCGTGGCTATTTGGGCCTCGGCTTCAACCCCTTCGGCAACCACCTTCAGCTTCAGGCTGTGGGCCATGCTGATGATGGCCCGGGTGATTGACGCATCGTTCGGGTCAATCGTGATGTCCTGCACAAACGAGCGGTCAACCTTGAGGGTATCGATCGGCAACCGCTTCAGGTACGACAAACTGGAATAGCCGGTACCAAAATCGTCAATCGACAAATGCAGGCCCAAACCCTTGAGACGGCGCAAGGACTTTTCCGCCTGATCGACGTCGTACATCAACATGCTCTCGGTGATTTCCAGTTCGATCCGGTCCAGCGGCACCTGAATCTCTTCCACGATGTCACGCACCTGGTCCGGAAAGTCCGGATCGGCAAGTTGCCGCAAGGACAAATTAATCGCCATGTGCAAATCGCCGTAGCCGGCCTGCAACCATTCCTTGAGCTGGACACAGGCACTGCGCAAGACCCAGGCCCCAACCCGCTGGATCAGACCGGATTTTTCCAGCCGCGGAATAAATTCCGAGGGCGGAACAATGCCGCGGCTCGGATGGTTCCAGCGCAACAGCGCCTCAAACCCGGTCACGGCACCCGTGCGGCAGGAGGCTTTGGGCTGGTAATACACCAGAAACTGTTCGCCATCGATGGCCTGCCGCAACTCGGTTTCCAGATGGAAATATTCGCCCAGCGAACGCGCCATATCCTCCGAATACATCAGCCAGCCGCCACGCGCCGATTCTTTGGCACGCGCAAGCGCCGTCTCTGCATGCTGCAGCAACAGCCGGCCACCATAGGCGGCCCCCATGCTGGCACTGATAAACACTTCCCGACCGGCCAGCAGATACGGCGCGCACAACGCATGCACCATGGCCGCCGCGATGCGTTCCAGTGACTGGGGCTTGCCTGTCAGATCCAGCAACAGGGCAAATGCGTCGCCATCCAAGCGCACCAGCAAATCTGCCGGCCCGGCACTGGCAGCAATGCGGCGCGCCACTTCGGCAATCAGCTGGTCGCCAGCCGACAAGCCCATGGCCTCGTTCAATGCCGCCAACTGGTCTATATCCACGCACAGCATGCCGCACTCGGCACTATCGGGCAATGTGGCGATGCGCCCGAGCAAGGCGTCGCGGCCCGGCAAACCGGTCAACTCATCGACCTTGGCACCACGCCGGTCGGGCAAGGCACCTTCCGACACGGCATTCATGCTTTGGACTCCAGCTTGATCGCGACCATAAACGTTACCCGGTCACGTTGTTCGCGCAGGCACAAAAGCTGAATCAACTTGTCCGTCAGCACGTGCTCTGCGCTTAGCAAAACGATGTTGTCCTGCGTCAGCAAATCCCTGGCGATCACCATGCCCGGCACCAGTTCCGCTGTTGGCAACATGTGGCACGGCATCTGCGTGGCCGGCACCGCGTTCAGCGCCACCTGCAAAAACACATCCACCACTTCCGGGTGGAACTGGGTGCCGCGTCCGCGTGCCAACATGGCGCAGGCTTCCGCCGCCGTCAGCTTGGCCTTGCTCAGGTTACCGGCCTGCATATCCAGATAGGCTTCCGCAACGATCAAAATATGCGCCGCCATCGACAGCTGGGCACCGGCCAAACCGTCGGGAAATCCCTGCCCGTCGTATCGCTCATGGTGGCTGCGAATCAGCGCCGCCACACCCTGCATATCGTCTTGCGAAATCAGCGCCATTTCGCCCCACACCGGGTGGCGTCGGTACATCACCATGTCCTCTTTCGACAGGCGCCCGACCGGGCACATCAGGATGTCGTCCGAGAGGCCTATTTTTCCAACATCGTGCAGCAAACCAGCGACAAATATCTCCTGCAACGCGGTTTCGGTGAGCTGCATATTTGCCGCCGTACGCCGCGCCAGGTCCGCCAAGGTGCGCGAGTGCCCGCGCAAATTGCCGCCGCGCAAGTCCATCAGATTGGAAAACACCTTGATCGAATTCAGGTAGTTTTTCTTCAGTTTGGCGTTGGCAACATTCAGGTCTTCGGTGCGGGCCAGCACCTTGGATTCGAGCTCGACATTCA
This sequence comes from uncultured beta proteobacterium, assembly GCA_903897925.1. Classification (GTDB taxonomy): domain Bacteria; phylum Pseudomonadota; class Gammaproteobacteria; order Burkholderiales; family Burkholderiaceae_C; genus Allorhodoferax. Next base: position 14,328 of record CAIUDG010000161.1, read on the forward strand.
GCAGACGCAAGGCTTCGTTTTGTTGCAGCACCTGCGCTTCCAGGCGCCGCTTGTCGCGCTCCAGCGTAATGCGTTCCAGCGCGCGCCGCACAATCAGCAGCAGTTCCTGCTCGTCCCAGGGCTTGGTGATGTAGCGGTAAATTTCACCCTTGTTAATGGCACTGAGAATCGACTGAATGTCGGCAAACCCGGTGAGTAGCAAGCGCACTGTGTCGGGCCAGCGCTGGCGCACGATATCCAAAAACGCAGCGCCGTCCATTTCCGGCATGCGCATATCGGAAATCACCAGGTCCACGGCGTTGGCTTCGAGTATCTGCAAGCCCTCGCGCGCGGTCTCGGCGCTATGTACCGTATAGCCGTGCTTTCTCAGCAGACGACGCAGCGTCGCCAATATATTGACTTCATCGTCCACACACAAAATGCTGTAGCCGTTGTCTTCGCTGGAACGGACGGCCTGGTTCATGGCGCGGCCTGCCCGGCTTCATCGGTATTGAAAATCTGCAGCGGTACCGGATGGTGGATCGGCAGCGTGACACGGAAAGTCGTGCCCTTGCCGGTTTCGGTATCAACACTGATAGTGCCCTGGTGCTTTTGCACGATGCCATAGGACAGCGAAAGGCCCAGCCCGGTACCTTTGCCCACCGGCTTGGTGGTGTAAAACGGATCAAAAATGCGTGGCAGTATTTCCTTGGGAATACCGCTGCCGGTGTCCTGCACCTCGAACCATACGCTGTCGTCAATGCGTCCGGTGCGGATGGTTATTTTTCCGCGCTCGGGACCGAGCGCATGGGAGGCATTGATCACCAGATTCATGATCACCTGGTTGATTTGCGACAGCACGCACTCCACCAGCGGAATATCGCCATACTCCTTGACGATATCGGCCCGGTATTTGATTTCATTGTTAATCACGTTGAGGGTCGAATCGAGCCCCTGATGCAGGTTGCTGGGTTGCCAGTCAGAACGCGAATCGATGTGCGAGAACCCTTTCAGATCCTGCACAATCTTGCGCACCCGCTCAATGCCTTCGCGCGACTCTTTCATCAGCTCGGGCACATCTTTTTTCAGGAAATCAATTTCCAGCTTCTCGCGCAAGCGCCGCAAAGCCTCGGTTGACTTCCCCTGCTCCACGCTGGCTTCAAATACCTCGTAAGCGGTCAGCATTTCAAACAAATTGGCCTGGTATTCCTCGAGCATGCCGAAATTGGAAAAGATATAGCCAATCGGGTTGTTGATTTCATGCGCCACGCCGGCCGCCAACTGGCCGATCGAGGCCAGCTTTTCCGACTGCAACAAATACTCCTGCGCCACCGACAGTTTGTCATTCAGCGTATTCAGTTCCGCATTGCGCTTGAGTAGCTCGAGCTCCACCTGCTCGCGCCGGGCCACGTCTCTGACCAGCCGTTCGTTCAGCTCGGCCAATTCGCGCGTACGCTGCTCTACGGTCTGCTCGATTTCAATCTGCGCCTTCATCAGGGTTGCCTCGGCAAACTTGCGCGCGGTAATGTCCTGCAGCGTTTCAATGGCGCCGACCAATTCACCGCTGGCATTGCGCAGAGGGGCGGCGGTGAAAAACAGCCAGCGCCCACCTTGGCCAAGGCTTTCGAAAAAGCCTTCGGCTTCGTACGCATCGGGAATGGCTTCCGAACATCGGAACCGGTTTTGGTAAAAATCGGAAATGATGGCTTCCATGGCACGGTCCACAATCAGGTCCGCCATCACCGGTCTTTCGACGCCATAAAACAGCTTGCCGAGCCCGGATTTGCCAATCACCTCCACCGCCGGAATGCCGAGCAAGGTGGCACAGGCCTGGTTGTAATGGGTTACCACGTGGTCGGCATTGATCACCACGGTGGCGATCGGGCTGCCATCAAAAAAGTCGCCCGCCTGCAGTGCCTGCAGCCCCCGCGTGGCCGCTGTGCTGCTTGTCTGGGGCGTCGGTGTGGACTGCATTTTCATTGCTTCCGGTAAATTCGCGTAGCTGCTGCTCTTGTTGCTGATGCCGTATAGACCAACCCACGAAACCACTATCACATCGGACAGATAGTAGTGCGAAAGCCCGCACAAAATACCCAAAATCTGGGCCTGACCAGCAGATAAATAGCCTTATAACCAATCCATCAGGGGAATATACACAGTCCGGCATATCCCCAGAGCGCAGCCACCCACCGTTGCACCACCAGGAATCGTTCAGCCCCAGGTACCGCTCCATTATTCTGCAGCCAAACATCTAAGGATATCGGCGCCACGGCAGCAGACTCAAATACAGGGGGGGGGAAGCCTATCGGCCAGGTCGCGGCAATAAGAGACAAGAGACAAGAGACGCGACGCTAAGTCGCCAATGCGTCGGCTGCGCGCCATCGGTGCGCATCGGCGACCGCCCCCACAGCAGCTATTCAGCCCAAGGACAATCAGCCACGGCCGCCAGGAGGAAGCTGATGGGGTCGCATAACCAAACGCCCATGTCCGCAAATCAAAGCTCCCCCTGATGCATCAGGTTCAGAGGGAGCTGCGCAAAATTAAGCTGGATTCACAAATCGGACATGTACCGGAGCCGGTGTATTCACTTGAATACTGGGGGTTGGGATCACGTCGCCCATGGGCATCACCAGCGACTCGGGATCGCTGGTTCGGTGGCGCTGAATGAGCGACTTCTCACCACCAAAATAGTAGCGGATACCGACCGCCCCGGCGTGGCCACTGTCCACCGTTTCTGTGGCTCTGGCGAACAATGCCAGTTGGCGAGTGCCCCAGCTGGTGGGCTGCCATTCGATACCTACACCGTTGGTGGTAGTGTCGCCAGGAGCATGGTCATAGCCGAGGTTGACGACCAAATTGTCATTGATGTACCAGCGCCCACCAATGCCGAAATAGTCTCCTTTGAGCGTATCGCCGCCCTGGTAGCCACCGCGCATTCCGATGGAGAACTGGTTGAGATAGGCTTCGCCTTCAACACCATTGCGAATAAACAGCGTATTACCAATTTTTTGATTGGTGCCGGTCAAGCCCAATAAACCTACACTTGGATCGCGCCAGAACACATGGCCGCCGACACCGCTGTAACTCTGATTGAGCAAACTCCCAGACGAGCCATCAAGCTGCAAGCCAAAAGAATGTCCCAGTGGCAGTGCAAGTACAGCATCCAAGGTCGAGGCGCCGGAACCCATTACATCACCACCTTGCACAGAAACTTTGCCGTTTACCTCGGATACCGCCGGTTCGGCAGCGTGCAGTGACGCCGACGAAAGCGCCGCACAGACGATGGCCGACATAACACCGGATTGCCACATATTTTTTGGAATAGTCACAGAGAACCTCACTTTTTGTTGATTGAACATCATTGCGTTCAGCCAAAAAATATGGCAGATACGGAATACCAAGCGCCGATTATATTGGTAGTATTTACCAGACAAAAGTCGGGGTTTTAGCGTTGTATATTAGGAATAAACACGCAGCGCCTTACGATCAAAACCCCGAATAGCGAAATCGATTTTCCTAAATACCATCTCTTAGCAGAGATAGCCTGGCCCTAGCGTGGACTCAGGCAGACCAGTTTGATCTCCGGTTGCAAAGCAAGCTGCAAGGTGGTCTGACTGAATTGCAACGGACCCATCTGCGGATGATGAAACAGACGTTCGCCGCCCTCGCGGTGCAGCACATCGTGTTTGCGCCAGAGCCGCGCAAACAGGGCACTTTCGCTATTTAGCTGCTGCACGATGGCTATTCTTTCTGCGTCGCCTGGCCGGCGATTGAAATCAGCCCGAAACTCGGCGACCAGTCGCTCGGCGCGGGTTTCCCATTCGTCAATCAGCAAATGCGCCTGTGGACTGAGAAATACGTAGCGAAGCAGGTTGCGATCGTCCGCCGCCCCATCCAGCCAACCGACGAACAGGCGTGCGGCGGCCTGGTTCCAGGCTTTGGCGTTCCAACAATGATCCAGTAAATAGGCTGGCACCAACATCAGTGCCGGCAATTCCAACAGGTCGGCAGCCAGTGCGTTGCCAGGCTCCGGTCTGGACTTCGGGTCCATCTTGCCTGCCAAATCAAACAGTGATGCGCGCTCCGGAGCGCTGAGATGCAGCGCATCGGCCAGGCGGCACAGCGCAGTGACCGACGCAGTGACTTCGCGACCTTGCTCCAGCCAGGTAATCCAGGTCAGCCCCAAGCCCGCGGCGTCGGCCAATTCTTCGCGCCGCAGCCCGGGTGTGCGCCGACGCCCTCCTGACACCGGCGGAGACAGGCGCTCACGATGGAAGCGAATAAACGCACCGAGCATTTTGCGCTGATCTGTCGTACTCATATTACTATTTATACCAGTATAAATTGACCTCTTGTAATAGGTTAATAATAGCCAAAGAATATGGCCTACTCAATTTAACTTTGGAAACGCCATGAAAACCAATACGCACAACGCAGTTGTGATCGATCAATACGCAACACGGGCCGAGGCTTACCTCACCAGCCCGGTTCACGCCCAGGGGGCAGATCTGCAACACATGGCCAACCTGATAGGCCCACGTCCGGACGCTATCGCGCTGGACATGGGCTGTGGTGGCGGACACGTGGCGTTCCGAATAGCGGGGTTGGTCAACAAAGTGGTCGCCTATGATTTGACGGCGGCCATGCTGACAACGGTGGCAGCAGAAGCGCAGCGGCGCGGACTGCAAAACATTGTGACCAAGCAAGGCGCCGCCGAAACATTGCCCTGCCCCGACGCATCATTTGACGTGGTCGCGACGCGCTACAGCGCGCACCACTGGCATTCCTTTGCCCAGGGCTTGGCGCAAATGCACCGGGCAAGCAAGCCTGGCGCACTCGCGCTATTCATGGACGTTGTAACGCCGGGCATTGCCTTGTTAGACACCTGGCTGCAGAGCATGGAGTTGTTGAGGGATGCTTCGCACGTACGGAATGCATCGTTGGCGGAATGGACATCCACGTTGACGAACCTCGGTTTTGCCGTTGACGAAGTACAGAAATACAGGCTGCGGCTCGATTTCACTTCGTGGACCGAGCGCATGAATACGCCGGCCACCCATGTTGCAGCCATCCGCTCGCTGCAGCAGCGCGCGGCGGCCGCGGTGACTGACTATTTTGAGATAGAAAAGGATGGAAGCTTTGTCGTGGATACGGTGCTGATTGCCGCACACAAAGTCTAATTTTTCTGGCTATAAATGCCTTAGCTCCGGAAGAGTTTTGTGTTTGCAACCACAACGGGTCACCGATTTCCAGCGTGCTTCAAGGCGTAGTCCACAAACGCCTTCAACTTGGCGGGCTGTTGCCTTCTGCTGGGGTAGTACAAATAAAACCCAGGGAAGGTCGGTGAGAACGCTTCAAGCACTCGCTGCAACTTCTTGGAACGGATGTGTGGGAGTGCGAGTTGGTCGAATGTGTAGGCCAATCCCACTCCATCCAGGGCGGCATCGACAGAAAACAAAGAGTCGCTGATGGTGAGATTGCCACCGATTTCGTATTCGACGACGTGGTTATTCGCCTTGAACTCCCACTTGTAGATGGCACCACTACCAGAAAAACGAAAGCGAACGCAGTTGTGCTCTACCAATTCCGATGGATGCCGGGGCATAGATCGCGTCTTGAAATAAGCCGGTGCGCCAACGACGGCAACTGAGACAGGCCCACCTGTGAACGGCTGTTTGTTTCCGCGTAAATCTGGCGTCGACAACCTGCTGGCCGTGTTCCCCCGCTGGGCCTGTCGGCTTCTTTGAACTTCCTTTGA
>CAIUDG010000162.1 GCA_903897925.1 uncultured beta proteobacterium
GCACTGGCCGGCTAAAGAGTAACGGAGCAGCGACCCGCGCAACTCCGCAGCGTGGGGGCAACAATTTCCCTTAGGGCTTAGCCCGGGGAAATTAGCCCCCTTGGGGGGCAGCGACCCGCGTAAGCGGCGGAGCGTGGGGGCAACATTTGCTACACTGACCCCATGTTTATCCACCGCATCAGTATTACGGGTTGTAGCGACCGGGGAGCCTGGCCCTGGCGTACCTTGCCCGCTATGACTGAGCGCACTGTGCCGTCCCGTGCCTGATATTCAGGCCAGCGCCGAGCCCATGTGCAGGCTTGGCGCACCACGGCAGTTTGGCTGAGCATCCCTTTCTCGCTCAATTCTGTGTTGCGCAAGCGCCATTCCGGCACATGCCGGGTCCCCTAGTTGCCCCACAGGAAAAGGCAGGATTGACGTGATGACTGAATCTGAATTCAACACCTTGCAAGCGCAAGGCTATAACCGCATACCGCTGATGGCAGAAGCCTTTGCGGATCTGGAAACCCCGCTGTCGCTGTATCTCAAACTGGCGTGCCACGAGGGCGCCAGTGAGCCCGCCGCCTACAGCTTTTTGCTCGAGTCGGTGGTTGGCGGCGAACGCTTCGGCCGCTACAGCTTTATTGGCCTGCCCGCACGCACCCTGCTGCGCGCCAGCGGGTTTGGCACGCAGGCGCGCACCGAAGTCGTCACAGACGGCGAAGTGGTCGAAACTTCGCACCGCAACCCGCTCGACTTTATCGCCGAATACCAGCAGCGCTTCAAGGTGGCGCTACAACCCGGCCTGCCGCGTTTTTGCGGTGGTCTGGCCGGCTATTTCGGCTACGACGCGGTGCGTTACATCGAAAAGAAGCTGGAAGCCAGTTGCCCGCCGGACACCCTGGGCTGCCCCGACATTTTGCTGCTGCAGTGCGAAGAACTGGCCGTGATCGACAATTTGTCGGGCAAGCTGTACCTGATTGTTTATATCGACCCGGCTGTGCCCCAGGCGTTTGCCGCCGGTCAGGCGCGCCTGGCAGCGCTCAAGGCGCGGCTGGCGCGGGCCGTGCTGGCGCCGGAAGTGCGCCCGAGCCAGGGACATGCAGCAGTGCGTGATTTCGACAAGGCCGATTACATCGCGGCAGTGGAGCGCGCCAAGGAGCTGATTGCCGGTGGCGATTTCATGCAGGTGCAGGTCGGCCAGCGCATCCGCAAGCCCTATACCGAATCGCCGTTGAGTCTGTACCGGGCGCTGCGTTCGCTCAATCCGAGTCCGTACATGTACTACTACAACTTCAGCGGCGCCGACGGCAGCGGCAGCGACTTCCACGTGGTCGGCGCGTCGCCCGAAATTTTGGTGCGCCAGGAACAGGTGCCAGCGCCGACGCCCGGTCAGACCCAGAAGAAAGTCACCATCCGCCCGCTGGCCGGCACCCGCCCGCGTGGCGCCACGCCGGAGCTGGACAAGGCTGCCGAGCAGGAACTGATCCAGGACCCCAAGGAACGCGCTGAGCACGTGATGCTGATCGATCTGGCGCGCAACGACATTGGCCGTATTGCCACCATCGGCTCCGTGAAAGTCACCGATGCCTTCTGTGTCGAGCGTTATAGCCATGTGATGCACATCGTCAGCAACGTCGAAGGCACGCTGAATGCGGACATGACCAATATGGATGTGCTCAAGGCCACTTTCCCGGCCGGCACGCTGACCGGGGCGCCGAAGGTGCACGCGATGGAACTGATCGACCAGCTGGAGCCGGTCAAGCGCGGCATTTATGGCGGCGCCTGCGGCTACCTGAGCTATGCCGGAGACATGGACGTGGCGATTGCCATTCGCACCGGCATCATCAAGAACCAGACCCTGTATGTGCAGGCCGCCGCCGGGGTGGTGGCCGACAGTGTGCCGGAGCTGGAGTGGAAGGAAACCGAGGCCAAGGCGCGCGCGCTGCTGCGTGCCGCCGAACTGGTGGAGGAGGGACTGCAATGAGCCAGAACGCCATCAAGCTGTTGATGATCGACAACTACGACAGCTTTACCTACAACATCGTCCAGTACTTTGGTGAACTGGGTGCCCAGGTCGAAGTGTTTCGCAACGACGAAATCACGATCGAAGCCATTGCGGCACGCCAACCGGACCGGTTGGTTGTGTCCCCCGGCCCCTGCTCGCCGAACGAGGCCGGCATCTCGGTGGCGGCGATTCGCCATTTCATGGGCAAGCTGCCGATTCTGGGCGTCTGCCTGGGGCACCAGAGTATTGGCGCGGCGCTGGGTGGCAACATTGTGCGGGCGCGTGAACTGATGCATGGCAAGACCAGCGTCATCACGACCACGCAGGAGGGCGTGTTCGCTGGTTTACCGGAAAAATTCACGGTGAACCGTTACCACTCGCTGGCGATTGAGCGTGCTACCTGTCCAAAAGAATTGCGCATCACGGCCTGGACCGACGATGGCGAAATCATGGGCGTGCGCCACAGCGGATTGCCGCATGCCGTGCGCATGGAGGGGGTGCAGTTCCATCCGGAGAGCGTGCTCACCGAGCATGGTCACGCGATGCTGAAAAACTTCCTCGATTGAGCGCCATGGCACGTTTATGTGACTTGCGTAGCGACACCGTGACCCGGCCGACCCCGGCCATGCGCGCAGCGATGGCGCAAGCGCCCTTGGGTGACGATGTGTTTGCCGACGATCCAAGCGTCAACGCCTTGCAGGAAAAAGTGGCGGCCCTGATGGGCCAGGAAGCGGCGCTGTTCATGCCCAGTGGCACGCAGAGCAATCTGTGTGCCATTCTGAGCCAGTGCCAGCGCGGTGACGAGTATCTGGTTGGGCAACTGGCGCATACCTACCGCTGGGAAGGCGGTGGTGCGGCAGTGTTGGGCAGTGTGCAGCCGCAGCCGATCAGCCACCAGGCCGATGGCACGCTGGCGCTGGACGATATTGTGGCGGCAATCAAGCCCGACGATGCGCATTTTGCGCGCACCCGCCTGCTGGCGCTGGAAAACACCTGGTCCGGAAAATTGCTGCCGTTTGCCTATGTGCAGCAGGCCACGGAACTGGCGCGTTCGCACGGGCTGAGCCGGCATCTGGATGGTGCCCGGCTGTTCAATGCAGCGGCGCGCCAGGCGGCGCTGCAGGGCACCGACGTGTATGCCGAGGCGCGCGCTATCGCCCGTTGTTTTGACAGTGTTTCGGTGTGCTTCAGCAAGGGCCTGGGCGCGCCGATTGGTTCGGCGCTGTGCGGCAGCCACGCGCTGATTGCACGCGCGCACCGAATCCGCAAGATGGCCGGTGGCGGCATGCGCCAGGCCGGCATGCTGGCCGCCGCCGCGTCCTATGCACTGGACCACCATGTGGCGCGCCTGGCCGATGACCATGCGCTGGCCTTGCGCCTGGCGCAGGGCCTGCAGGGTATTGCCGGACTGCAGGTGGAAACGCCGCAGACCAATATCGTGTTTGTTGACCTGGAGGCGGCGGCCAAGCCCAAGGCCGCTGGTCTGTTGCCTTATCTGCAGCAGCAAGGGGTGTTGGCCACCGGCCTGTACCGCTTGCGGTTCGTGACCCATTTGGACCTGGATGTGGCGGCCATCGACCAGGTGGTCGAGACCATCCAGCGTTATTTTCAAGCCAGTTAAGGAGACCCCAGGATGAGCACGCAACTCGGAAAAATTACCCCGCAGGAAGCCCTGCAGCGCACCATCGAGCACCGCGAAATTTTCCATGACGAAATGTTGCACCTGATGCGCCAGATCATGTCTGGCGAGGTGTCGCCGGTGATGATCGCGGCGATCACGGCGGGCTTGCGCGTGAAAAAAGAAACCATCGGTGAGATCACCGCGGCAGCGCAGATCATGCGCGAATTTTCAACCAAGGTCGAGGTGCCGGACCGGGCCCAGCTGGTGGACATTGTCGGTACCGGTGGCGACGGTTCGCACACTTTCAATATTTCCACCTGTTCGATGTTTGTGGCGGCTGCGGCCGGCGCCAAGGTCAGCAAGCATGGCGGACGCAGTGTCAGCAGCAAGAGCGGCAGCGCCGACGTGCTGGAAGCGCTGGGTCTGAACATCAACCTGACGCCGGAGCAGATCGCCTTTTGCATCGCCGAAGTCGGCGTTGGTTTCATGTTTGCACCGAACCACCATCCGGCCATGAAAAATGTCGCGCCGGTGCGGCGCGAGATGGGCATCAAGACGATTTTCAACCTGCTCGGGCCGCTGACCAATCCGGCGCAGGCGCCGAACATTCTGATGGGCGTGTTCCACGCCGACCTGGTGGGCATTCAGGTGCGCGCCCTGCAGCGCCTGGGCGCCGAGCACGCGATCGTGGTGTATGGTCGGGACGGCATGGACGAAGTCAGTCTGGGCGCGTCGACCTTGGTTGGCGAGCTGAAGGACGGTGAAATCCGGGAATACGAAATTCACCCCGAGGACTTCGGCATGGTGATGTCCAGCAACCGGGCCCTGCGCGTGGGCAACGCGGAAGACTCCATGGCCATGTTGCTTGGCGTATTGAACAACGCGTCCGGACCGGCGCGCGACATCGTGCTGCTGAATGCCGGCGTGGCACTGTATGCGGCGAATGTTGCCAGCAGCATGCAGGACGGGGTGCGGCTGGCGCAGGTGGCGCTGGAATCCGGCGCCGCCAAGGCCAAGCTGGACGCCTTGGTAGCCCTGGCTTCGCAATTCGCAAAATAAGGAAACCATGAGCGATATTCTGGAAAAAATTGTCAGCGTCAAGCAGCAGGAAATTGCTGCGGCGCTGCGCCGCAAACCCCTGGCCGCGGTGCGTGCCGACGCCGAGTCGCGGGTGCTGACGCGTGACTTTGTGGGTGCCTTGCGTGCCTGCATCGGTGCTGGCCGTCCGGCGGTGATCGCCGAGGTGAAAAAGGCCAGTCCGTCCAAGGGCGTGTTGCGTGCCGAGTTCATTCCGGCCGACATTGCCCAGAGCTACGCTGAGCATGGTGCCGCCTGTCTGTCGGTGCTGACCGATGTGCAGTTTTTTCAGGGCAGTGTGGACTACCTGAAGCAGGCGCGGGCGTCCTGCCAGTTGCCGGTGTTGCGCAAGGATTTCATGGTCGACCCCTACCAGATCTACGAATCGCGCGCCATGGGCGCGGATGCGATTTTGCTGATTGCCGCCTGCCTGGACGACGCGCGCATGGCCGAACTGGAGCAGATTGCATTGAGCCTGGACATGGCGGTGCTGGTGGAGGTCCATGACGCAGAAGAACTGGGGCGCGCGCTGAAGCTGAAGACACCGCTGATCGGTATCAACAACCGCAATCTGAAGACGTTTGACGTCAGCCTGGACACCACGCTGGCCTTGCGCCAGCAGGTGCCAGCCGATCGCCTGCTGGTGACCGAGAGTGGCATCCATACGCGTGAGGATGTGTTGCGCATGGGCGCGGCAGGTGTTGGCGCCTTTCTGGTGGGCGAGGCCTTTATGCGGGCCCCCGACCCGGGCCTGGCGCTGGCGGAATTGTTCGAAGCGGCCTGAGTACATGACGGCGCAGGAACTGCTGGCGCACTTCGCCGTCTACGGGCGGTTTTATGAGAAGTCGATCGCCGGGGTGCCGGAGCAATTGCGCGACCGGCTGGAGATTGCGCCGCGTGCCTGGGCACTATCGGACGTGATCGTGCGCGAGCCCGATCTGCTGGTGATCATGATGAATCCAGGCGCGTCACGGCCGCTGGAGGCGCTGTGGGACGGCAGTACCGCGCAGGGCTTTGTGTCGGCACAACCAGACCGCACGCAATACCAGATCATGGAGCTGCTGCTGGCAGTGCAGGCGCGGGGCCTGCGCTGGCAGCATGCGCGGGTGCTGAACCTGAGTGATTTGCGCACTCCCAAGAGCGCGCTTTTCATCGAAAAACTGCGGCACTACGCTGCAGACGGCAGCCACAGCCTGTTTTCCGCCGCACGCCGAGAAGAATGCCAAGCCTTGCTGCAACACCAGCGCACGCCGGTGCTGTGTGGCTGGGGCCTGAGCGCCCACTTCGCGCCCCTGGCGCAGCAGGCGCTGGCGGCAGTGGCGGGGCATCCCCTGTTGGGCCTGACTGCGGATGGCGTGCTGTACCGCCACCCCCTGCCGCAACGTTTCGACTTGCAGCAAAAATGGCTTGCCGACATGGTCGCGCAAGTCGTTAAAAATTTTTCCTGAAGTTTATTTGTGTACCGGTATTTATTTCATGGCATAATCCGTGGCTCACCTAGGAGAGGTGGCCGAGTGGTTAATGGCAGCAGACTGTAAATCTGCCCTCTTACGAGTACGCTGGTTCGAATCCAGCCCTCTCCACCAGTGAAAAGTTGACGGTATGGCGTCTGTTTGCGAGAGCAGATGCTGAATGGGATGGAATTGCGCGGGGTTCGTATAGTGGTAATACCTTAGCCTTCCAAGCTAAAGCGAGGAGTTCGATTCTCCTACCCCGCTCCACGGTTGACTTGACTGGTTTGTGTTGGTGACAGAATTTGCCCATTTGGCTCAGTGGTAGAGCACTCCCTTGGTAAGGGAGAGGTCGCGGGTCCGATTCCCGCAATGGGCACCATTTTTCGTGTGTCTGCTGGCAGTGTTGCTGGTGGGTACGCGGTGATGTTTGATGGTTTGATCTCTTTACTTTTCGGAGTCTGACAATGGCAAAAGAAAAATTCACGCGTACCAAGCCCCACGTGAACGTCGGTACGATCGGTCACGTTGACCACGGCAAGAC
>CAIUDG010000163.1 GCA_903897925.1 uncultured beta proteobacterium
ACATAGGGCGCGCCATAGCTCTGCAAGATGGTTTTCCCCATCGGCAGTACCGCCAGCAAGTCGGCGCTGCGCGCATTGCGCACTTCGAGCTGGCGCGGATAAGCGGCCACGCTGGCCAGCGCGTCACCGACACCCCAGCGCTGCAATACCCGAACGACGTTGGGACTGAGCTGAATGCCGGCGCCAAACTCACCAAAAGCTTCGTTCTGCTCCAGCAAATCGACATGCCAGCCGCGCCGCGCACAGGCCAGCGCCGCCGCCAAGCCACCGATGCCACCGCCAGCGACTACCAGATTTTTTTTCATAGCGCGCATTGTCTCAGCGTCGCCCCAGGACGCAAGCCCGGCACATGTGACCTACATCAACGGACACCCAATTGCCTGGCGCCAGGGTGCCAGGACTTACACGCGACTTACTCGACGCGCACGATGGACTGTGGTTTGAAGCCCAGATCGGCGGCCTTGCCTTTGCGCGCGCGCGCAGCGCGGGCATTGTTCAGACTGCGGATTTCCAGGGTCTCGTCGCGTTCCTTGCCACCGCGCCCAATGCCCTCGATGCGAATGCTGCGGGTGTAGGCGGCCGCGCCAGCCAGCGTGTCTTTGGCTTCCAGATCGATCAGCATCAGGCCGCGACCACCATTGGCCTGGGTCTTGAGTTCGCCGATGTCAAACGTCAGAATGCGGCCGCCCGTCGACGCACAAGCCACATGGGTGGCGGCCGCCAGTGCCGCACCGTTACCGCCCGAAACCAGCGAGGGCCGGCACAGCGTTTCTTCGGCATTGCAGCTGACAAAGGCCTTGCCGGCTTTCTGGCGCGAGCACATCTGCTCCACGCTGGCCAGGAAGCCATAGCCGCCACTGCTGCTGAGCAACAGGGTGGCACTGGCCGGCCCGGCAAAGTAATGCAGCAGCTGGGTGCCGCTTTCCAGCTCAATCAGGGTCGTTACCGGCTGGCCATCGCCGCGCCCGCCGGGCAGCAAGGCCACTGCCACGGAATAAATGCGACCGTTGGAGCCGAACACCAGCAAGGTGTCGACACTGCGGCATTCGAAGGTGCCATACAGGCCATCACCGGCCTTGAAGGCAAAGCTGGCGGCTTCGTGGCCGTGGCCGGTGCGCGCCCGCACCCAGCCCTTCTGGCTGACCACGACGGTTACCGGCTCGTCCACCACCTTGACTTCGGCGACGGCTTTTTTCTCGGTCTGGATCAGGGTTCGGCGCGGATCGGCAAACACCTTGGCATCGGCCTCGATTTCCTTCACCATCAGGCGCCGCAAGGCGCTCGGGCTGGCCAGAATTTCTTCCAGCTTGCCCTGCTCGCCGCGCAGCTCGGACAGCTCCTGCTCGATCTTGATGGCTTCCAGGCGCGCCAGCTGGCGCAAGCGGATTTCCAGAATGTCTTCCGCCTGGCGCTCACTCAAATGGAAACGCGCCATCAGCGCCTGACGCGGCTCATCGGACTGGCGAATGATGGCAATCACTTCGTCAATATTGAGCAGCACCAGCTGCCGCCCCTCCAGAATGTGAATCCGGTCCAGCACCTTGTCCAGACGATGGCGCGAGCGCTTGCCGATGGTGATCTGGCGGAAGCTGATCCACTCCTCCAGCATCTGGCGCAACGACTTCTGCGTCGGCCGTCCGTCCTGGCCGACCATGGTCAGATTGATCGGCGAGGAGGTTTCCAGGCTGGTGTGCGCCAGCAAGGCGGTAATCAGTTCCTGCTGCTCAATGCGGCTGGTCTTGGGCTCGAACACCAGACGCACGGCGGCGTCCTTGCTGGATTCGTCGCGCACGGCGTCCAGCACTGCCAGCATGCTGGCCTTGAGCTGGGTCTGTTCCTGCGACAAGGCTTTTTTTCCGGTCTTGACCTTGGGGTTGGTGATTTCCTCAATTTCTTCCAGCACGCGCTGGCTGCTGACACCTGGCGGCAGCTCGGTGATGACCAGCTGCCACTGGCCACGCGCCAGGTCTTCAATTTTCCAGCGCGCGCGGCATTTGAGCGAGCCGCGACCGCTGCGGTAAGCGTCTGCAATGTCCGTGGCGCTGCTGATGATCTGGCCGCCGCCGGGAAAGTCGGGGCCGGGCACCAGCTGCAGCAATTCGTCTTCGCTGAGCTGTGGCGACTTGATGAGGGCGACGCAGGCATCGGCAATTTCGCGCAGGTTGTGGCTCGGAATTTCGGTGGCCAGACCGACGGCAATGCCGCTGGCACCGTTGAGCAGCACAAACGGCAGGCGTGCCGGCAGTTGGCGCGGCTCTTCGGTGGAACCGTCGTAGTTGGCCTGGAAATCGACCGTGCCCTGGTCGATTTCGTCGAGCAACAAGGAGCTGATTTTGGCCAGGCGTGCCTCGGTGTAACGCATGGCGGCGGCGCCGTCACCGTCACGCGAACCGAAGTTGCCCTGGCCGTCGATCAGCGGATAGCGCTGCGAGAAATCCTGCGCCATGCGCACCAGGGCTTCATAAGCCGCCTGGTCACCGTGCGGGTGAAACCGGCCCAGCACATCGCCGACCACGCGCGCGCACTTGACCGGCTTGGCACCGGTATTGCCGTTGGCACCGCCAAAGCCCAGGCCCATGCGCGACATGGAATAGAGAATCCGGCGCTGCACCGGCTTCTGGCCGTCGCAGACATCCGGCAAGGCCCGGCCCTTGACCACGCTGAGGGCATATTCCAGATAGGCGCGCTGGGCGTACTCGGCCAGCTTCAGCGCGGCATCGGGGCCGGCGTCGGCCGGCGCGGGGACATCATCAATACTTGTGGACTCGGTCATGGCTCAATTCAACGGAAAAATTCGAAAAAATCAGGGACGGTTGCCGGCCTGGCCAGGCGCCACCGCGTCCGGCGCATCGTGGGCTTCGGTTTCGGCACCCAGCTCGTGGCCCAGAGACGCCGCCCGCAAACTGGCGTAGTGTTGACTCACTTTGCTGACAAAGCGCGGAGTTTCGCGGTTGTGCGGCACCTGCTGGCCGGCTTTTTGGACATTGCCGACGCCAGCGTTATAGGCCGCCAACACCAGGTCCAGGCGCTCACCGTACAAATCGATCAGATGCCGCAGGTGCTGCGCACCAATCTGCAAATTGGTTTGCGGGTCCTGCAACTGGCGCCGCAGGGCCTTGTTGTTCCCAACCAGACCGGCAACCCGGCGTGCCGTGTCCGGCATGATCTGCATCAAACCGACAGCGCCGAAGCGCGAGACGATGCTGGCATTGAAACCGGACTCGGCCGCCACAATCGCCTGCAACAAATACACATCAACCGCATTGTCGCGCGCGGCCGACTGCAGCTCGGCCCACCAGGACGGTGTCGCGCCGACCAGCGGCGGCAAGGTGGCAGCGGGCAGCGCCAGCGGCAAATGCGATTCCGTAGCCAAGGCCAAGGGCGCCACCACAGGCGCTGGCAGCGCGCCGCCCGGTGCCGGCAGCACACTGGCACCAGACGCTGCGCTGGCCTGGCGTACTTCGGCCTGGCGTACTTCGGCCTGGCGTACTTCGGCTTGGCGCACCTCGGCCTGGCCCAGGCACGGCAACAGCCAGGCCGCCAGCAACAGGAAACGCAAGCCGGGCGCGCTCAAACGTCAATCTCCACCGAATCGCCGTGGATTTCCATCAGCTCACGCCGCGCCGCCGCTTCGCCCTTGCCCATCAGCTTGGTAATCAGGCCCAGCGTCTGTTGCATGTCCACCGGCAACACCGTCACCGGCAGCAGGCGCCGGGTGTCGGGATTGAGCGTGGTGTCCCAGAGCTGCTCGGCGTTCATTTCCCCCAGACCTTTGAAGCGGCTGATGCTCCAGGCCCCTTCGCGCACGCCTTCTTTGCGCAACTTGTCCAGAATCACGGTGAGTTCGCCTTCGTCCAGCGCATAAGCCTTGCTGGCCGGCTTCTTGCCGCGCGCCGGTGCGTCAACGCGAAACAGCGGTGGCCGGGCCACGTAAACGTGGCCAGTTTCAATCAGCTTGGGAAAATGGCGGAAAAACAGCGTCAGCAACAGCACCTGAATATGCGAACCGTCCACGTCCGCATCGCTCAGAATGCAGATCTTGCCGTAGCGCAGATTGCTCATGTCCGGCTGGTCTTCGGCGCCGTGGGGATCGACCCCGACGGCGACCGAAATGTCGTGGATTTCGGTATTCGCAAACAGCCGGTCGCGGTCCACTTCCCAGGTGTTGAGCACCTTGCCGCGCAGAGGCAGGATGGCCTGGTTTTCCTTGTCACGCCCCATCTTGGCGCTGCCACCGGCCGAGTCACCCTCGACCAGAAACACTTCGTTGTAGGCAATATCGCGGCTTTCGCAATCGGTCAGCTTGCCCGGCAGCACCGCCACGCCCGAGCTCTTGCGCTTTTCCACCTTCTGGCCGGCGCGCTGGCGCGTTTGCGCCGCCTTAATGGCCAGTTCGGCCAGTTTTTTGCCGTATTCAACGTGCTGATTCAGCCACAGCTCGAGTGCCGGACGCACAAAGCTTGACACCAGGCGCACCGCATCACGCGAGTTCAGGCGTTCCTTAATCTGGCCCTGAAACTGCGGGTCCAGCACCTTGGCCGACAGCACATAGCTGGCCCGCGCAAACACGTCTTCCGGCATCAGCTTGACGCCCTTGGGCAACAGCGAATGGAATTCGATGAAACTTTTGACGGCAGTGAACAGGCCGTCGCGCAGACCGCTTTCGTGGGTTCCGCCAGCGTTGGTTGGAATCAGGTTGACGTAGCTTTCGCGCATGGTCTGGCCTTCTTCCGTGAAGGCCACACACCAGCTGGCGCCTTCTCCTTCGGCATAACTCTCGTTCTGGGTGTCGGCAAAGCCTTCCCCATCGAACAGCGGAATCACCGGCTCGCCGTTGAGCGACTGCAGCAGATAGTCGCGCAGTCCGCCTTTGTAGAGCCAGGTCTGGACCTCCCGGGTTTTTTCCTGCGTCAGCGACACGCTGACGCCCGGCATGAGCACCGCCTTGGAACGCAGCAGGTGCGTCAGCTCGGCCATCGGCAACAGCGGTGACTCAAAATATTGGGGGTCCGGCCAGACCCGCACCGTGGTGCCGGAGCGGCGTTCACCATCAACCGCCTTGCGCACTTGCAGCGCTTCGACCACGTCGCCACCGGCAAACACAATGCGCGCCACCGAACCATCACGGTAGCTGGTGGCTTCCAGGCGCTTACCCAGTGCGTTGGTAACGCTGACACCGACCCCGTGCAGGCCGCCGGAGAAACTGTAGGCGCCACCCTGGCCCTTGTCGAACTTGCCACCGGCATGCAGGCGCGTGAACACCAGCTCAATCACCGGGGCGTTTTCTTCCGGGTGCATGCCAAACGGAATGCCGCGGCCGTCGTCGTCTATCGACACCGAGCCGTCGACATGCAGGCAGACCTTGATCTTTTTGCCATATCCGGCCAGCGCTTCGTCAGCCGCGTTGTCCAGCACTTCCTGGATCACGTGCAGCGGGTTGTCGGTGCGGGTGTACATGCCGGGGCGTTGCTTGACCGGCTCGAGTCCCTTGAGAACCCGGATCGAGCTCTCGGAATATGCAGAGTTGGAGGTAGGTGGTTTAGCAGACATAGGGGCGCATTGTAGTCGGGCTCTACAGAATCCCTGTATGCATGAACAGTTACCAGTGGGCACGCCCTGCAACCGGGCGCCAAGTTGGCTACATTAAGCGCCATGTCTGCACCGCAAACCCCTTTTTCCCTGACCCGTATGCTGCTCTGTGGCAGCGCAATCGTCACCATCTCCATGGGCATACGGCACGGCTTTGGCATGTGGCTGCAACCGGTGATTCAGTCGCACGGCTGGGGCCGCGAAGATTTTGCCCTGGCCATCGCCGTGCAAAACCTGGCTTGGGGCCTGTCCGGCATCTTTGTCGGCATGCTGGCCGACCAGTTTGGCGCGGTGCGCGTGATTCTGGTCGGCGCGCTGATTTACGCGCTGGGGCTGCTCGGCATGGCCTACAGCCCGACCCCGCTGGCGTTTTTACTCAGCGCCGGGGTGCTGATCGGCATTGCGCAGGCCGGCACCACCTATGCCGTGATTTACGGCGTTATTGGCCGCAATGTACCGGCCGAGCGGCGCTCCTGGGCCATGGGCGTGGCCGCCGCTGCCGGCTCGTTTGGCCAGTTCCTGATGGTGCCAACGGAAAGCTTTCTCATCAGCCAGCTGGGCTGGCAGCAGGCCCTGCTGGTGCTCGGCGGTGCAGCCCTGTTGCTGCTACCGCTGGCCTTTGGACTGCGTGAACCCGGTCTGCGTGGCGGCACCATTGCGCACCAGCAAAGCATTTGGCAGGCCCTGACGGAAGCCTTCCGCTATCCCAGCTTCCAATGGCTGATGGCGGGCTACTTCGTCTGCGGCTTCCAGGTGGTGTTCATTGGCGTGCACTTGCCGGCCTATCTGAAAGACAAGGGCTTGCCGCCGCAGGTCGCCGGCTACGCGCTGGCGCTGATCGGCCTGTTCAATGTGTTTGGCACCTACAGTGCCGGCGTGCTGGGGCAAAAACTGGCCAAGCGCAAGATTCTGGCCGCCATTTACCTGTCGCGCGCGGTAGCCATTGCGCTGTTTCTGCTGGCGCCCCTGAGTCCGGCCTCGGTCTATGTGTTTGCCTGCGTCATGGGCTTTCTGTGGCTCTCCACCGTGCCAGTCACCAATGCCGCGGTGGCGCAGATTTTTGGCGTCGCCCACCTGTCAATGCTGAGTGGCTTTGTTTTTTTCAGCCACCAGATCGGCTCCTTCCTGGGCGCCTGGCTGGGTGGCTACCTGTTCGACCGGACCGGCAGCTACAACCTGGTCTGGTACATCGCCATCGCCCTGGGCGTGCTGGCGGCGCTGGCCAACCTGCCGATCCGTGAAAGCGCAATTGTGCGCAAGCCCGCTGCGCTCCCCGCCAGCGCCTGACGCATGCGCCCCATGCGCCGCCTGCTACTGCCCGCACTGCTGCTGTGCACCCTGGCCGGCACCTTTGTGCTCTACACCCGGCCCGACTTCCTGGTGCAGCTAAGCCAGCAAATCTGGGGCTGCTTCTGATGCTGCAGCACGCGCCACTGGCGGCCTCGCCCTGGGTCCAGCGCTGGACGCCGCTGCTGGCCGCGGGTGCCTCGGTGCTCGACGTGGCTTGCGGCAGTGGCCGCCACCTGCGCTGGTTCGCCGAACGCGGCCACCCAGTCTGCGGCGTGGACCGCGACATCACCGCTGCCACGCTGGCCCTGGGTCCGCTGGCGGAGCTGATCCAGGCCGACCTCGAAACCGGCCCCTGGCCACTGGCCGGACGCCGCTTTGACGCGCTGGTGGTCACCAACTACCTGTGGCGCCCCTTGCTACCCACGCTATTGCAGAGCCTGCAGCCCGGCGGTTTGCTGATTTATGAGACCTTTGCCAGCGGCAACGAACAATACGGCCGACCGGCACGGCCCGAATTTCTGTTGCAAACTGCCGAATTGCTGCAGATCTGTGCTGAAATGCACGTGGTGGCGTACGAAAATGGCCTGCTGACGGCGCCCCCGCGCGTGGTGCAGCGCATTGCCGCATTTACCCCCCATTTACCGGACGGAACACCGCAGGCGGCATGGCGCCATCCGCTCTAGTTAAAATGGCCGTTTACCGAACAATTGGCGAGACATGAATTCTTCACAAAGTCCTGTTCGGGGCAGCATTGTTGCCCTGGTAACCCCGATGCTTGACGATGGTGCCGTGGACTATGCGGCGCTGCGCAAACTGATTGACTGGCACATTGCCGAAGGCACAGATTGCATTGGCGTGGTCGGCACCACCGGGGAATCTCCCACGGTGAATGTCGAAGAGCATTGCGAAATCATCCGCGTGGCGGTCGAGCAATCGGCCGGCCGCGTGCCCATCATGGCCGGCTGTGGTGCAAACTCCACGCGCGAAGCCATCGAACTGGCCCAGTTTGCCAAAAAGGTCGGGGCCGACAGCCAGTTGCAAGTGGTGCCTTACTACAACAAGCCCACCCAAGAAGGCCAATACCAGCACTTCAAGGCCATAGCCGAAGCGGTGGAGCTGCCGCTGATTCTGTACAACGTGCCCGGCCGCGCCGTGGCAGACATGTTGCACGACACCGTGCTGCGCCTGGCCCAGGTGCCCGGCATTGTCGGTATCAAGGAAGCCACGGGCAACATCGAGCGCGCGCAGTGGCTGATCAAGGATGTGCCAGAAAACTTTGCTGTGTATTCCGGCGACGATCCCACCGCCGTGGCCCTGATGTTCTGCGGCGGCCACGGCAACATCAGCGTTACCGCCAACGTGGCACCGCGCCTGATGCACGAATTGTGCATGGCCGCCATGGCCGGCAATGTGACCCAAGCCATGGAAATTCAGCGCCGTCTGCTGCCTTTGCACAAGGCGCTGTTCGTTGAATCCAACCCGATTCCGGTGAAATGGGCAGTTGCCCGCATGGGTCTGAGCGGTGGGGCCCTGCGCCTGCCCCTGACCCCGCTGACACTGCCGAGCCAGCAAATGCTGGAACAGGTAATGCAAGCCGCCGCCCTGATTTAAGTCGCGTGCGACGTTTGAGGAAATTTGTGAAATCCATTTTTAAAATCACCGCCCTGGGCACTGCCATGGCCCTGGCGGCCTGTTCTGCGCTGGAATCCGACAAGGTCGATTACCGCAGCACCGTCAAAGTGCCCTCGCTGACAGTGCCGCCCGACCTGACCCAGCTCAGCAAAGAATCGCGCTACACCATGGTCGATGGCGGCGTTTCTGCGGCCAGTGGCAAGCAGGCAGCACCGCAGGCCAAAGCCGCTGTCGTGGTCGCCAATGAAATCAGCGACGTTCGCATTGAACGTGCCGGCAACCAACGCTGGCTGGTGGTCAAGCGCCCTGCCGACAAACTCTGGGACGAGGTCAAGGATTTCTGGCTCGACAACGGCTTCCTGCTGTCGATGGACCAGAGCAAGCTTGGCATCATGGAAACCGAATGGTCGGAAAACCGCGCCAAGATTCCGCAGGACTTCCTGCGTTCCACCATTGGCAAGGTGTTTGACTCGGCGTATTCCACACCAGAGCGTGACAAATACCGTACCCGGCTGGAAACCAATGCCAATGGTGAAACCGAAATTTATATCAGCCACCGCGGTGTTTCCGAAGTCTACGTTGCCGAGCGTACCGACCAGACCGTTTGGCAGCCACGCCCGTCCGACCCTGAACTCGAAGCCGAATTCCTGCGCCGCCTGATGCTTCGCCTGGGCAGCACGCCCGAACAGGCACAAGCCCTGCTAGCCAACGCCCCAGCCGCGAAAACCGTCTCCAGTGTCGACAAGGTCAATGAACAGCCGGTACTGGTGATCGCCGAAGGTTTTGACCGGGCTTGGCGCCGGGTCGGCCTGGCCCTGGACCGCACCGGCTTCACCGTGGAAGACCGAGACCGCAACCGTGGCCTCTATTTCGTGCGCTATGTTGCAGCCGAGCAGCAGCAAGCTGAGCCTGGATTTTTCTCCAAGCTGTTCAGCAGCACGCCGGACAAAACGACCCAGGCCGGAAAATACCAAATCGCCGTCAAAACCACGGGCGAAAAAACCACTGTGTCCGTGCTCGACAGCAATGGCTCAGCCGAAGTCTCGGCAACCGCCCAGCGCATCGTCAAGGTGCTGTCCGACGACATCAAATAACCCAGCGCATGCACAAAAAAAGAGCCACCCGAAGGTGGCTCT
Source organism: uncultured beta proteobacterium (assembly GCA_903897925.1). Taxonomy (GTDB): domain Bacteria; phylum Pseudomonadota; class Gammaproteobacteria; order Burkholderiales; family Burkholderiaceae_C; genus Allorhodoferax. The sequence continues at coordinate 9,648 of CAIUDG010000163.1, forward strand.
TTTTTTTACCCACCCGAAGGTGGATGAATCAATGCACGCAAAGATTACTTAGCAGCAGATGCGTCAGCAGCAGGAGCAGAAGCAGCAGCGGCAGGAGCCGATGCGTCAGCAGCAGGTGCGGGTGCAGCAACCACGGGAGCGGGAGCAGCAGCAGGAGCTTCTTCTTTCTTACCACAAGCAGCAAGGGCGGCGGCGGCGATCAGAGCGGCCAGGACGAGAGTTTTGTTCATGTTTAAAGACTAAAGTGAGTTAACGAAACAATTTCCGGAAATTGTCTTGAGGACGTGCCATCAAGACCCCGACAAGAAGCATTCGATCTCTTTTTGTCAGAGTCGTAAATTATACAATATTTAAGTTTTGGCCTGGGGTAAACCCTTTGCACCAGCTCACAGCCCCAGAATGCTGGCTGGAAAACCCGGCGTACTTTGCCGCTGACAGGCCTGCTGCAAGCCGCGCAACTCGGCACGCCAACGTGGCTCTGCACTGCTCAGGCCACTGCTGTGCACCAGATCGAGGCGGCGCAGGCCCCAGGTTGGACCCAGCAGGGCGCTGGGCATTTCGCCACCTTCGAAAGCGCTGCACTTGCGGCACTCGATCAGGTGGTCGCAGCGAATGCGCCAGTCGACAAACAGCGGATGGCAACGCGGCATGGCGGCAAAGCTGCGCGCCAGCAGGACCAGCCGCCGCCCCGGCCGTGCCCAGGCCTGCAGCGATTGCACGACCGCACGTTCGCGCAAGGGCCAATCGGCAAAATCCAGGTCGCTCCACACCATTTCCGCCCAGCCCTCCTCGGCCGCTTGCACCAGTGCAGTGCGAACCAGGGCCGAAAATTCTGCCGCGCCGTTGAAGCGACCTTCCGGCAGGCCGCCCAATGCGCTGGCTGTCTCAGTCGGACCCATAGAGCCAGCCCGACTCACACCACTGCGCAAGCAATTCCCGGGCCGGTTCACTGAGTTGCGCCACTTGCGCCGCTGACAAGGCGCGCTGGTCCGCCAGCTGGCGCATCAGACGGGCGTCGCGGCCAGCGGCACGGAAGCTCTCGCCGTTGATATAAATGTGCCGGGCGTCGTACATCATGCGGCTGCGCTGGTCCAGATGCACGGCACCGGTCGCCACCTCCTGGCCACCGGAAAACCAGACATTGGCTTTGGGTTCACTCAGATATTCGCCCAGCGCGCACTGCAATGCCTGCGGATCGCGCAGTACCGCCTGCAGCGCTGCGGTGGCGAACTGCACCAGGCCCTCGGGAATTTCACCGGGTCCGGACACGGCAACTTGGCCGGGGTCCTTGTAAATCGCCGGCGCCAGGCTGTCGTCCACCGCATCGGCCAGGCGTTGCAGCATTTCGCGCGCCAGCTCTTCGCGGGCCGGGGACTTGAAGCCAATCGAATAGGTCATGCATTCGCCTTCGGCAATGCCGTCGTGCGCCCAGTGCGGCGGCAAATACAGCATGTCGCCCGGCTCCAGCACAAACTCTTGCTCGGGTTCGAAGTTCGCCAGTATGCGCAAGGGCATGTCCGGCACCAGGCTGTGGTCCTTCTGGCGCCCGATGCGCCAGCGACGCCGGCCGTGCGCCTGCAACAGAAAGACATCGTAATTATCGAAATGCGGGCCAACGCCACCGCCGTCGGTGGCGTAACTGATCATCAGGTCATCCAGGCGCGCATCCGGCACGAAGCGAAACTGGTTCATGAGCGCATGCACGCGCTGGTCGTGCAAGTCCACGCCCTGCACCAGCACGGTCCAGGCCGCTTGCTTGAACGGCGGCAGGCTGCGCCGGGGAAATGGCCCCTTGCGGAAGCGCCAGGGCTCTGCGGAGCCAGGCTGGGCCTGGATCACCAGGCGCGACTCGACATCGTCCTGGGCCGCCAGGTCGATCAGTTCGGCGCGGTCGAGCAGCGGGGCAAAGCCCGGGATGGCAGCGCGGATCAGCAGGGGTTTCTTCTGCCAATGGCGTTGCATAAAGCGCTGTGGCGAGAGGCCGCCCAGCAGGGCCAGAGGTTGTTGGATATTCATATGGGACAATTCTTGCATGGAAATTTCTCAACAATGCGTGGTTGCCCTGACCTGGACGCTAAAAGATACTTTGGGCGAAGTGCTGGACGTGCTGGACGAGCCGGTCGAATTTTTACTCGGGGGCAATGACTTGCTGCCGGTTATTGAGGCGGCTTTGCAGGGGCATGCGGCGGGTGCGGTGGTGAGTTTGCAAATTGAGCCGGAGCAGGCGTTCGGCGATTTCAATGATCAGCTGATTTTTCTGGAGCCACGGGCGTTGTTTCCGGCGGATTTGCAGGAGGGTTTGTGTATTGAGGGTGCGGCGCTGCCGGATGGCTGCCATCCGGATGCGCCGCGCAATGCGCTGTATGTGGTTACGGATATTTATCCGGAGCATGTGGTGTTGGATGGGAATCATCCGCTGGCCGGGATCGCGATCCGTTTGTCGATGACGGTGCGTGGGGTGCGTGAGGCTACGGAGGAGGAGATTGGCCAGGGTTCTACCGGTACGGGGTTTTTCCGGATTCAGCCGCTGCATGGGGCGACGCCGGATAACGGTACTTTGCACTAAGCAAGCTTCCTCGGCTTCCTATTTTGTGGGCGCTCTTTGCGTTGCGCGCCTGCTTTTTTCCTTTTCTTCCTGCTTCGTTGGCACTCGTTGCGTTGCGCGCCTGCTTTTTTCCTTTTCTTCCTGCTTCGTTGGCACTCGTTGCGTTGCGCGCCTGCTTTTGTCCTTTTCCTCCTGCTTTGTTGGCGTTCGCTGCGTTGCGCGCCTGCTTTTTTCCTTTTCCTCCTGCTTTGTTGGCGTTCGCTGCGTTGCGCGCCTGCGGGTGGGCAGGGGCTGACGAAGTGGGTGTACGTTCTCCGGCCTCTAGTCGCCGGGGTCTGCTTCTGGTGCACTAGCACCCTC
>CAIUDG010000164.1 GCA_903897925.1 uncultured beta proteobacterium
GCGGGTTTCCCAGAAGCGCTGGTCAGCGAGCGTGGACCGTAGAACGGGTGCCCGCTTCGTCAGTCCTCGCCCACCCGCGGACGCGCAATGCAGCGAACGCCAACACAGCAGGAGTCAGCAGACTCAAGCAGGCGTACAGCGCAACGCAGCAAGCACCAATAGCGCAGGAGGCAAAGAACAGAAGCAGGCGAGCAGCGCAAAAAAAACCCCGCGCGACAGAACATCGCGCAGGGTTGCAGGCCACGCCGTCGCCGCTTCAGACCAGCAAAGCGTTAACGCGCTTGACGTAAGCCGCCGGATCAGCCGGCAAGCCACCCTCGGCCAGCAGCGCCTGGTCAAACAGAATGTGCGCCAGATCATTGAAATGCACCGAGCCATCCAGCTTCTTCACCAGCGCGTGCTCCGCGTTGACTTCCAACACCGGCTTGACCTCAGGGGCGCTTTGCCCGGCTTGCTTGAGCATGCGCGCCAGCTGGGTACTCATGCCGTTGTCCTGCACCACCAGACAGGCCGGGCTATCGACCAGACGCGTCGTGACGCGCACGTCTTCTGCCTTGTCCTTCAGCGCTTCCTTGAGTTTGGCCAGCAGCGGCTTGAAAGTTTCTGCCGCTTCTTCTGCCGCCTTTTTCTCGGCTTCGTCCTGCAGCTTGCCCAGATCAACGGCACCCTTGGCGACGCTTTGCAGCGGCGTACCGTCAAAATCCTGCAAAAAGTTCAGCGCCCATTCATCGACGCGGTCGGTCATGAGCAGTACTTCGATGCCCTTCTTCTTGAACACTTCCAGCTGCGGGCTGTTCTTGGCGCCAGCCAGGGTGTCGGCGGTGATGTAGTAGATCGCTTCCTGGCCTTCTTTCATGCGCTTTTTGTAGTCGGCGAAGCTGACGCTGGTGCTGTCGTTGCTGCTGCTGGCAAAGCGCAGCAGCTTGGCCAGGCGCTCACGGTTGGCGAAGTCTTCGCCCAGGCCTTCTTTCAGAACCGCGCCGAATTCGGCGTAGAAGCGGGTGTATTTGCCGAGCTGCTTGTCGGCTTCGGCCTTTTCTTCGGCGCTGAGCACATCCGTAACGCCGTCTTGCGCGACGGGCAGCTGGTCGTGCTTGGCCAGGTCTTCCAGCATCGACAGCACGCGCTTGGTGCAGCCTTCGCGGATGGCTTTGACATCGCGGCTTTCCTGCAGCAGTTCACGGCTGACGTTGAGCGGCAGGTCGGCGGAGTCAACCACGCCCTTGACGAAGCGCAGGTAGCTTGGCAGCAGGGCTTCGGCTTCGTCCATGATGAAGACACGCTTCACATAGAGCTTGAGGCCACCCTTTTTGTCGCGGTTCCACAGGTCCATTGGCGCTTTGCCGGGAATGTAGAGCAGCTGGGTGTATTCGGTGCTGCCTTCGACGCGGTTGTGGGTGTGTGCCAGCGGGGCTTCGTAGTCGTGGCTGATTTGTTTGTAGAAGTCGTCGTACTGCTCTTGGGTGACGTCTTTCTTGGGGCGGCTCCAGATGGCGTTGGCCTTGTTGACGTTTTCCCATTCGCCGGTTTTGTGCATGGCGCCAGGTTGGCGGCCGCCGTTTTCATCACCAGGAACCAGCAGTTCGCCGTCTTTCCACTCTTCCTTTTCCATCTGGATGGGCAGGCTGATGTGGTCGGAGTATTTGTTGATGATGCCCTTGACCTTCCAGGTCTGGGTGTAGTCCTGGGCGTCTTCGCGCAGGTGCAGGATGACGCTGGTGCCGCGTGCTTCGCGGGTGATGGTTTCGACTTCAAAGGCACCGCCACCGCTGGCGCCACCGTCGCTGACCCAGCGCACGGCTTCGCTCGCCGGCAGGCCGGCACGGCGCGATTCGACGGTGATTTTGTCGGCCACGATGAAGCCGGAATAGAAGCCGACGCCGAACTGGCCAATCAGCTGGGAGTCGGTTTTCTGGTCGCCGCTGAGCTTGCTGACGAAGTCTTTGGTGCCGCTCTTGGCAATGGTGCCGAGGTTGTCGATGGCTTCCTGTTGCGACAGGCCGATGCCGTTGTCGGTGATGGTCAGGGTTTTGCCTTCGGCGTCGAGGGTGACGCGCACTTTCAGGTCGGCGTCGTTTTCGTACAGGGCACTGTTGTTGATGGCTTCAAAGCGCAGCTTGTCGCAGGCGTCGGAGGCATTCGAGATCAGCTCGCGCAGGAAAATTTCCTTGTTGGAATACAGCGAGTGCGTTACCAGGTGCAGCAGTTGCGCGACTTCGGCTTGAAAGGAAAGGGTTTGCTTGCTCATAGGTGAATAAAAGGGTCTAAAACAAATCAACAAATCGACTGGGGCGGTGCTTGCCTGGTCACCGAGGTGGCCAGGGACAAGCCCTCAATTATGGTTGCGCGGCAGGATTTCAAGGCCGGGCCGGGCGACGCTCAGAATTTTTCGTGGGGTTGCAGGTAGCGCCATTGGCCGACCGGCAAATTGCCGAGCATGACTTTGCCAATGCGCACGCGCTTGAGGCCCACCACTTTCAGGCCGACCAGCTCGCACATGCGCCGGATCTGGCGTTTTTTGCCTTCGGTCAGCACGAAGCGCAGCTGTTCCGGGTTTTGCCATTCCACCACCGCCGGTTGCAGCGCCTGGCCGTCCAGGCGCAGGCCGTGGCGCAGCAGCGCCAGCTGGCTGGCCGGGAACACCGATTGCACGTCGGCGCTGATCGGGTCGTCGTCGTCGATGCGGCTGAGTTGGGTGGGCGCGTAGGTGGCGGCAGCGGAGGTGGCTGCGGCGGCATTTTCGCGGCCGGTGTAGACCACCCGTACCAGGTATTCCTTGTGCATCACCGAGTCTTCACCGATCAGTTGGCGTGCCACGCGGCCGTCCTGGGTGAGCACCAGCAGGCCGGTGGAGTCGATGTCCAGGCGGCCGGCGGGGACCAGGCTTTTGAGTTGGCTGCCATGGAAGAAGAAGCGGGCGTTGTCTTCTTTCCAGCGGTTTTCCGGCTGGATCAGGGTGATGGCGGGTTCGTGGCCGTCTTCGGCCTGGCCGCTGACCAGGCCGAGTGGCTTGTTCAGCAGGATGGTGACGAGTTTGGCTTGCTGGCCTTTGGCTTGCGGGTCGAGTTCGATGCGCACGTCGGGTTGCACCTGCATGCCCATTTCAGCGACTTTGCCATTGACCTTGACCCAGCCTTTGGCAATCCATTCGTCGGCTTCGCGGCGCGAGGCCATGCCGAGTTCGGCCATGCGCTTGTTCAGGCGCAGGGTGCCGTTGGGTCCGATGGCGGAGGTGTTGGTTTGCCCTTGGGGTATCGGAGCGCGGGCGCCGGGGGGAGGGGCTGCGCGGCGGAAGGTGGAGGGCGGTTTGGAGTTCATTGGTTGCTATAGTTTTGCTAGCGAGGGGCTATTTTAAGGTTCTTCGTGTATTTGCAGTGCAGGTTGCGCTAACTTTCGTTGTCTTATCGTTTTTTCGTGTTTTGCGTTTTGACCTTCTGGGTGCGGAGTCTGGCAGATCGTTCGCCTGGTCTGCGCCGCCGTTGGAAGCGCGGACTTGTCCAAGCCCTGAATTCGTTCTGCCGCCGTCCCCGCATCAGTGTCAGCGACAGTACCCGGTATCCGGTATCCGGTATTTGGTATTTGGTATTTGGTATTTTTCTCTATGAATATTTACAAAAATATCCGGGGCTGGCGAAGCGGGTGTGCGGGCGCAGGCCCGATTCGCCATTGCCAGGGAGCCGGCGTACCAGCCGCCGTGTTGATGGACCCAAGTAGGCGGACCAGCAATGGTCGCTGGCGAGCGTGGGCCGGAGAACGTGCGCCCGCTTCGCCAGCCCTCGCCAACCGCGCGGGCGCGCAACGCAGCGAGCAGCCAGCCAAGTGGGAGGCTCCCAATCTGGCATCCGGGCATCCAGTTTCTGTGTCGCTCCGGAAGCCAGGTTGGCAGTGCGTTGCGGTGCGCGCCTGCGGGTGGGCTGGGGCTGACGAAGTGGGTGTACGTTCTCCGGCCTCGGGTCGCCGGGGTCTGCTTTGGGTGCTTTAGCACCCTCGCACAAATACCGCTATGGGCGCACCAGCTCTGTACAGCGGCGAATCCAGGCCTGCGCCCGCACACCCACTTCGTCAGCCCCGGATATTTTGGTAAATATTCATAGAGAAAAATACCAAATACCAAATACCAAATACCAAATACCAAATACCAAATACCAAATACCGCCGGCTATCGCGCCTGAGAAACCATGTATTAGAGCTCGGCCTGCGCTCCCTGCGCCCGCCCGAACACCTGGGAACGCAACGCGTTCAGATCCAGAATACGCAAGCCACCATACTCGACCCGGATCGAACCCTGCGCCGCCAGGTTCGTCAACGCCTCATTGACACGCTGACGCGACAGCCCGACCAAATAGCCAAGTTCCTGCTGCGTAATGCGCAACACCTCGCCCACCCCCGGATACAGCACCGGATTGAACAGCGACGCCAGACTGCGTGCGACCCGAATATCGGGATTGGTCATGCGGTCAATTTCCCGCGCCGCAATGAACTGCCCCAAGCGCTCATTCAACTGGTTCATCACAAAGCGGTTGAACCCAATCGAGTGGTCCAGCAACCAGTGGAATGTGTCCACATGCAGCCCTGCCACCAGACTCTTGCGCAGCGGCTGGATGTTGTAGCGGTACACCTCGCGCTTAAGGGCAGTGCCCTCGCCAAACCAGCCCCCCGGTGGTACCCCGGTAAACGTCATGGTCTGGCCCTCGGCGTTGTCGGTGCTCATCTTCAGCAAGCCATCCACCACGCCAAACCAGTAGGTCGCCGGTCGGCCCACGCGGCAGACAAATTCGCCCGGCGCCGCCTCGGCAATGCACAGGTCAAACGCCGCGCGCTCACGCGCCTCGGCCGCCAGCAGGTGCAGCCAGGGAATGCTGTCGAGCTCGGCCTGGGTCAGGCGCCGACGGCGTTGGTGGAGTGAATTGTCTTGGGTCAAGAGAATGGCAAGTGAATCAGCGTACACCAGAACGCCAAAGGGAAAACACCTATCAAAGAGTGCGCAAATTGTCGTCCAAACGACAACTTGGCGTCAATGATCGCTCAATAATTGCGCCCATAGAAAAAGGCGTCGCCTTCGGCCAACGCCACGCACAGAGGACTTGGAATGCAATCGACTTTTCCGCAATTACTCATGTATCACGCGGCCCAGCGGCCTGGCGCCCCGGCGATGCGCGAAAAGGAATACGGTATCTGGCAGAGCCTGAGCTGGGCCGGTCTGGAAACCATGGTCAAGCAAATCGCCGGCGGCTTGCATTTGGCCGGTCTGGGCAAGAACGACCACATGATCGTGCTGGGCGCCAATCGACCGCGCCTGTATGCCACCATGCTGGCGGTGCAGTCGCTCGGCGCGGTACCGATTCCCTTGTACCAGGACGCTGCGGCACCCGAGTGCGTCTATCCCATCAATAACGCCGAGGTGGCGTTTGCCTTTGCCGAGGACCAGGAGCAGGTCGACAAGCTGCTCGAAATCCGCGCCCAGTGCCCGCAGCTGCAGCATATTTTTTATGACGATCCACGCGGCCTGCGCAATTACGAAGAAAGTGGCCTGCGTTCCATGGATGCGCTGCAAAAAATAGGTGCGGCGCACAACGATAGCCAGCCGGATTTCTTCCGCGAGCGCGTGGCCCAGGGCAAGCCGGACGATGTTGGCGCCATGTTCTTCACTTCCGGCACCACGGGCAACCCCAAGGGCGTGGTGCACACCCACGACTCGTTGCTGAACCGGGCCCGCGCCGGTGCCGAATTCGACCACCTGACGAACCAGGAAGATGTGCTGGCCTATCTGCCGCCAGCCTGGATTGGCCAGAATATTTTCAGCTACGCCCAGTGGCTGGCCTGTGGCTATGTGGTGAACTGCCCGGAGTCGGCAGCGACCGCCACCATCGATCTGAAAGAAATCGGTCCGACCTATTACTTTGCACCTCCGCGTATTTTTGAAGGCCTGCTGACCAGCGTGATGATCCGCATGGAAGACGCCGGCAAAATGAAGCGCGGCATGTTTCACTACTTCATGGAAGTGGCGCGCAAGGTCGGTCCGACGCTGATGGAGGGCAAGTCGGTCGGGCTGCTGGACCGGGTGTTGTATGCGCTGGGCAATCTGCTGGTCTATGGTCCGCTGCGCAACAACCTGGGCTTCAGCCGGGTGCGTGTGGCCTATACCGCTGGCGAAGCCATCGGCCCGGACCTGTTCACCTTTTATCGCTCGATTGGCGTGAACATCAAACAACTCTACGGCTCCACCGAGACTGCGGTGTTTGTCTGCCTGCAGCCGGACCACGAAGCGCGTGCTGACACCGTGGGCGTGCCGTGTTCCGGTGTGGAAATCAAGGTCGCCGACAACGGCGAAATTTTGGTCAAGTCGACCGGTCTGCTGAAGGAGTATTACAAGAACCCGGCCGCTACCGCCGAGGTGCTGAGTGCCGATGGCTGGTACCACACCAGTGACGCCGGCTTCATTGACGCGCACGGGCATCTGAAAATCATCGACCGCGTCAAGGACGTTGGCCGCATCCGTGGCGGCGACTTTGATGGCGCCATGTTCGCGCCCAAGTATGTCGAGAACAAGCTGAAGTTTTTCCAGCACATCAAAGAAGTCGTGGCCTATGGCGACGGACGCGAAAAGGTCTGCGTGCTGGTCAATATCGACTTCGATGCCGTTGGCAACTGGGCTGAACGCCGCAATCTGCCCTACGCCGGCTATACCGACCTGGCGCAAAAACCGCAGGTCTATGAACTGATCCGCGAGTGTGTGGAAAAAGTCAACGCCGACCTGAGCGCCGACGCCCTGCTGGCCGGCAGCCAGGTCAGCCGCTTCCTGGTGCTGCACAAGGAACTCGATGCCGACGACGGTGAACTGACACGGACCAACAAGGTGCGGCGCGGCTTCATCGCGGAAAAATACCAGGTGCTGGTGGACGCGCTGTACGCCGGGCGGACCAGCCAGTTCATTGAAACCGTGGTCAAGTTTGAAGACGGACGCAGCGGCAGCGTGAGCGCCACCCTGCGCCTGGATGACGCCAAAATATTTGCCCCCGTGAAGGCCGCAGCATGAGCAAGAAAAAAATTGGGGATGTGATCCTGGATGTGAAGAACATCAGCCTGGCCTTTGGCGGCGTCAAGGCGCTGACCGACATTTCTTTCAACGTCAAGGAACACGAAATCCGTTCCATCATCGGCCCCAACGGGGCCGGCAAGAGTTCCATGCTGAACTGCATCAACGGTGTCTACCGTCCGCAGGTCGGCTCCATCACCTTCCGCGGCCAGACCTTCGGCCACATGGACAGCCACCAGGTGGCCACCATGGGCATTGGCCGCACGTTTCAGAATCTGGCGCTGTTCAAGGGCATGAGCGTGCTCGACAACATCATGTCGGGGCGCAATCTGAAGATCAAAAGCAACATCCTGCTGCAGGCACTGCGCATCGGTCCGGCCGAGCGCGAGGAAATTGCGCACCGCGAAAAAGTGGAGCGCATTATCGATTTCCTGGAAATTCAGGCCTTTCGCAAAACCCCGGTGGGCCAGTTGCCCTATGGCCTGCAAAAGCGGGTCGACCTGGGCCGCGCCCTGGCCATGGAGCCGCAGGTGCTGCTGCTCGACGAACCGATGGCCGGCATGAACGTGGAAGAGAAGCAGGACATGTGCCGCTTCGTGCTCGACGTGAACGACGAATTCGGCACCACCGTGGTGTTGATCGAACACGATATGGGCGTGGTGATGGATATCAGCGACCGCGTCGTGGTGCTGGACTACGGCAAAAAAATTGGCGACGGTACGCCCGACGAAGTGCGCAACAACCCGGACGTGATCAGTGCCTATCTGGGCACCAGCCACTAAGCCCCAAAGGAATCGGACATGTCATTTTTTCTAGAAACCTTGCTCGGCGGCCTGATGACCGGCATGCTGTATTCGCTGGTCGCACTCGGCTTTGTGCTGATATACAAGGCCTCCGGGGTGTTCAACTTTGCCCAGGGCGCCATGGTGCTGTTTGCTGCTTTGGCCATGGCGCGCTTTGCCGAGTGGCTGACGCTCGGCCTGGGCATCAGCAACCCGCTGCTGGCCAGCCTGCTGGCCTTCGCCGGTGCCGCGGTGGTGATGTTTGTGGTGGCCTGGGTGATTGAACGCCTGGTGCTGCGCCACCTGGTAAACCAGGAAGGCACGACTTTGCTGATGGCCACCCTGGGCATCACCTATTTCCTGGAAGGGCTGGGCCAGGCCCTGTTTGGCAGCAGCATCTACAGCATCGATATCGGCATGCCGAAAGACCCGGTGATGATTCTGGAGGGCACCTTTGAGGGCGGCATCCTGCTGAACAAGGAAGACTTCTATGCGGCGCTGATTGCCGCTGCGCTGGTGGCCCTGCTCAGCCTGTTCTTCCAGAAAACGTCCACCGGCCGGGCCTTGCGTGCGGTGGCCGATGACCACCAGGCGGCGCAAAGTATCGGTATTCCGCTGAACCGCATCTGGGTCATTGTCTGGTGTGTCGCCGGTGTGGTGGCGCTGGTCGCCGGCATGATCTGGGGCAGCAAGCTAGGTGTGCAGTTTTCCCTGACCACGGTGGCGCTGCGCGCGCTTCCGGTGGTGATTCTGGGCGGTCTGACCTCGGTGCCGGGGGCGATTGTGGGCGGCCTGATTATTGGCGTTGGCGAAAAGCTGTCCGAGGTGTATCTCGGCCCGTTTGTTGGCGGCGGCATCGAAATCTGGTTTGCCTATGTGCTGGCGCTGGGCTTTTTGCTGGTGCGACCGCAAGGCCTGTTTGGCGAAAAGATCATTGATCGGGTCTAAGCCCGGCGCTCCACGAATACCGAGAAAATACTATGTTCTACAGAGAAAACGGTCAATTCAAGACCTCTTACCGCGCCGACCAGCAAATATTGCCGATTCGCCAGGACCGCATCGCCATGCTGGTGATTTTGCTGATTGGCTTTGTGCTGGTGCCGCTGCTGGCCAGCGACTACCTGTTTCGTGCCATTCTGATTCCGTTCCTGATTTTTTCGCTGGCGGCGGTGGGCGTGAATATTCTGGTCGGCTATTGCGGCCAGATTTCGCTCGGCTCGGGCGCCTTCATGGCGGTCGGCGCCTATTCTGCCTACAACTTCTTTGTGCGCATTGACGGCATGCCCCTGGTTCTCGCGCTGCTGCTGGGCGGGGTCTGCGCAATGCTGTTTGGCATGGTGTTCGGCTTGCCGAGTTTGCGCGTCAAGGGCCTGTACCTGGCGGTGGCCACGTTGGCAGCTCAGTTTTTTGCCGACTGGCTGTTTCTGCGCGTGCAATGGTTCACCAACAATTCCTCGTCCGGCTCGGTGTCGGTGAACAACCTGCAGGTGTTCGGCTTGCCGCTGGAAAGCCCGGTGGCCAAATACCTGTTCTGCCTGTCGCTGCTGGCGCTGATTGCCTTGCTGGCAAAGAACCTGGTGCGTGGCGCCGTGGGCCGCGAGTGGATGGCCATCCGCGACATGGACGTGGCGGCGGCGGTGATCGGCATTCGCCCGATGTTTGCCAAGCTCAGTGCCTTTGCCGTGAGCTCCTTTATCGTCGGCGTGTCCGGCGGTTTGTGGGCCTTTATTTACCTGGGCGCCTGGGAGCCGGCGGCGTTCTCGGTGGACCAGTCGTTCAAACTGCTGTTCATGGTGATCATCGGTGGCATGGGCTCGATTCTGGGCAGCTTTTTTGGCGCCGCTTTCATTGTGGTGCTGCCGATTGCGCTGAACCTGTTGCTGCCGGCGCTGGCCGATCTGTTCGGCGTTGAAATTTCCACCACCGTGATTTCGCACACCGAGCTGATGGTGTTTGGCGGCCTGATCGTTTGGTTCCTGATCGTGGAGCCGCACGGCCTGGCCAAGCTGTGGGCCATTGCCAAACAGAAACTGCGTCTGTGGCCATTCCCGCATTGAACCGTTTTCAGAATTTCCCTGCTTCGACCCCAAACTTTTAAGGAGAGACATATGAAGCTTCGTCAACTCGCCCAGGCTGCTGCCCTCGTTGCGGCTGTCGCATCCATGGTGGCCGCTCCCAGCGCTTTTGCGCAGGCCAAAGAGCAGTTCTTCCCGCTGCTCTCCTACCGCACCGGCCCCTACGCTCCCAACGGTGTGCCATGGGCCAACGGCAAGCAGGATTATCTGAAGATGATCAACGCCCGCGATGGCGGTGTGAACGGCGTCAAGCTGACCTACGAAGAATGCGAAACCGGCTATGCCACGGACCGTGGTGTGGAGTGCTATGAGCGCCTGAAGAGCCGCCCCGGCGTGGCGCTGTTTGACCCGCAGGCTACCGGCATTACCTTTGCACTGACCGAAAAAGCGCCGGTCGACAAGGTGCCCCTGATCACGCTGGGCTACGGCCTGTCGGTGGCGCAGGATGGGCAGGCCTTCAAGTGGAACTTTCCATTGATGGGCAGCTACTGGACCGGCGCTGACATTTTGATCCAGCACCTGGGCAAGAAAGAAGGCGGTCTGGCCAAGCTCAAGGGCAAGAAGATTGCGCTGGTCTACCACGACAGCCCGTTTGGCAAGGAACCAATTCCGCTGCTCGAAGAACGTGCCCGCGAACTCGGCTTTGACCTGCAGAAAATCCCGGTCACGGCACCTGGCGTGGAGCAAAAATCGGCTTGGCTGCAAGTGCGCCAGAGCCACCCCGACTATGTGCTGCTGTGGGGCTGGGGTGTGATGAATTCCACCGCGCTGAAGGAAGCCCAGGCGACCGGCTATCCGCGCGACAAGATGTATGGCGTGTGGTGGGCCGGTGCCGAACCTGACGTGAAAGACGTCGGCGAAGGTGCCAAGGGCTACAACGCGCTGGCGCTGAATACCTCCGGCACCCAGCCCAAGGTGATCCAGGACATTCTGAAATATGTGCACGACAAGGGCCAGGGCACCGGACCCAAGGACGAAGTCGGCTCGGTTCTGTACACCCGTGGCGTGATCATCCAGATGCTCGGTGTGGAAGCCGTGCGCCGGGCGCAGGAACGCTTTGGCAAGGGCAAGGTCATGACCGGCGAGCAAGTGCGCTGGGGCCTGGAAAACCTGGCGCTCGACCAGAAGAAGCTTGACGCCTTGGGCCTGGCCGGTGTGATGCGTCCGTTGAGCACCAGCTGTGCCGACCACATGGGTTCCACCTGGGCTCGCGTGCAGACCTGGGATGGCAGCAAATGGGCCATTAGCTCGGACTGGTACCAGGCCGACGAACAGATTATCAAACCGATGGTCAAGGCCGGTGCCAACAAGTACCTGGGCGACAAGAAGATGCAGCGCCGCGAAGCGTCCGACTGCCAGTCCTGAGGCTATTTCAACCCACGTCCGCAAGGGCGTGGGCGGCAGCTCCCGCGAGCTGCCAATCGACAGGTCTGTCTGACAGCCCTGTCGATTGGTGAAGGCAAACAGCTATGGATACAAAAAAAATCGTTCTCAACGTGAATGGCATCGAAGTCATTTACAACCACGTGATTCTGGTGCTCAAAGGCGTTTCGCTGCAGGTGCCGGAGGGCGGCATTGTGGCCATCCTGGGCGGCAATGGGGCCGGCAAGACCACCACCTTGCGTGCCATTTCCAATCTGCTGGCGGGCGAGCGCGGCGCCGTCACCAAGGGCTCGATCGAGTTCCGTGGCGAACGCATTGAAAATCTGTCTCCGGCCGAACTGGTGAAACGCGGCGTGGTCCAGGTGATGGAAGGGCGGCATTGTTTTGCCCACCTGACGATCGAAGAAAACCTGATGACCGGCAGCTATACGCGCAGCAGTTCGGCAGAAATCGCCGCCAACCTGGAAAAGGTCTACAACTATTTCCCGCGCCTGAAGACACGGCGCACCAGCCAGGCTGCCTACACCTCCGGTGGCGAGCAGCAGATGTGTGCGATTGGTCGCGCGCTGATGGCGAACCCGAACATGGTTCTGCTCGACGAACCTTCGATGGGCCTGGCGCCGCAGATTGTGGAAGAAGTGTTCGAGATCGTGAAAGACCTCAATGCAAAGGAAAAAGTCACTTTCTTGCTGGCCGAGCAAAACACCAATATGGCGCTCAAGTACGCCGACTACGGCTACATCATGGAGTCGGGCCGGGTTGTGATGGACGGCGCCGCCGCCGATTTGCGCAGCAACGAAGACGTCAAGGAGTTTTACCTCGGTGTCGGCGGTGGTGAACGCAAGAGTTTCAAGGATGTGAAAAGTTACAAGCGGCGCAAGCGCTGGTTGGCATAAACAGGAGACCGCATGCAAGAGCATTTTGACGCGCTGGAAATACGCGCTACGCAGCTTCGTGAAGCGGAGCTCATGGCCGCGCTGCCAGCGCAAGTGGCCCACGCCAAGCAACACTCGGCGGCCTATGCCGCGTTGCTGAAAGACATCGACCCGGCAACGGTGACCGACCGCGCCGCGCTGGCCGGTCTGCCAGTGTTGCGCAAGTCCGAGTTGCAGGCCATGCAGCAGGCGGCACGCGCCAGCGCGGCAGCCGCGGCAGTCGCGGGCGGCGATGTGTTTGGTGGCTTCAGCGCCATTGGCTTTGGCCCGGACATGCCGCGCGTGTTTGCCAGCCCGGGTCCGATCTACGAACCGGAAGGCACGGCACGCGACTATTGGCGCGTGGCACGGGCCCTGTACGCCGCCGGTTTTCGCCGTGGCGAACTGATCCACAACAGTTTCAGCTACCACTTCACGCCGGCCGGCTCGATCATGGAAACCGGTGCCCATGCCGTTGGCTGCAGCGTGTTTCCGGGCGGTACCGGACAAACCGAGCAGCAGGTCAACGCGATGCAGGAACTGCAGCCGGCCGGTTATGTCGGGACCCCCAGCTTTTTGAAAATCATTGTTGAAAAAGCCGCCGAAC
This sequence comes from uncultured beta proteobacterium, assembly GCA_903897925.1. Lineage (GTDB taxonomy): Bacteria > Pseudomonadota > Gammaproteobacteria > Burkholderiales > Burkholderiaceae_C > Allorhodoferax. The sequence goes on from CAIUDG010000164.1 coordinate 12,798, forward strand.
TGGGCGTTGCGCTGCCCAGTGTGACCAAGGCCTTGTTCAGCGGGGAAGCCTATCCGCCGTCGCTGCGCGACTGGTTTGCCGCGCGCGGCATTACCGGCTACCAGTGCTACGCCACTGCCGATGTCGGCCTGATCGCTTACGAAACATCGGCCCGCGAAGGCCTGGTGCTGGACGAAAACGTGATTGTGGAAATCGTGCGTCCCGGCACCGGTGACCCGGTAGCCCCGGGCGAGGTCGGCGAAGTGGTAGTGACGGCGCTGAACCGCAGTTATCCCCTGATCCGCTTCGGCACTGGCGACTTGTCGGCGGTATTGCCGGGCCAGTGCCCGACCGGACGCACCAACACCCGGATCCGGGGCTGGCTGGGACGCGCCGACCAGACCACCAAGATTCGCGGCATGTTTGTGCATGCCAAGCAGGTCGATGAAATCGTCAAGCGCTTTCCGGAGGTGCGGCGTGCACGCCTGGTGGTCAGCGGCGAAATGGCCAACGATGTGATGCAACTCCGGGTCGAGGCTGCGGAAGCACCGCAATTGGCCGCGCGCATTGCCGAGGCGATTCGCGATGTCACCAAATTGCGTGGCGACGTTTGCTTTGTCGAACCCGGCAGCCTGCCCAACGACGGCAAAGTGATCGAGGATGCGCGCAGCTACCAATAGCCATAGCGCATCCGGAATTAATTCAAACGCCCCAGACGATTTCCCGGTCCGCCTGCTGGCAGCGCTTGATCATCTCTATGAAGGGCAGGGCGCGCTGGCGCAGCGCAATGCCCTCAAAGCGCGGCGCTGGTCGGCCTTCGGCCTGGGCCTGGGCGATCAGCTGTTCACGCTGTTCGGCTTCGGCGCGAATCGCCGCTTCCAGTGCCACGATGGCGGCGGGCATCTGTTCTGGCAGCAAAATACCCTGGCGTTGCGCCGCCTCGTCGCTGCGCCCGAGTATCTGCAGGATCTGGCGCCCATTGGGTTCCAACATAATGAGGTCAGCGGCGGCGCGTGATTTGAATTTGTACATAGACAAGACCTGGGAGTAATTGAACGATGCCCGATATACATCTGATGCGTGAGCATACGCTGGGTCTGCCGGCGGCACGCAAGGTGGCCAGTGCCTGGGCCGATCAGCTGCGTGACGAATTTGGCATGGACTGCCGCCTGGACAATGGTGTCAGCAGCGATATTCTGCATTTCAGCCGGACCGGCGTGAGTGGCACCCTGGAGTACAGCGATAGCCGCTTTGCACTCGACGCCCGACTCGGCTTCTTGCTGGCAGCGTACAAGGACCGGATTGAAGCCGAGGTCTCCAGCAAGCTCGACCGTTTGCTGAGTGCGGCGCTCACGACCTAAGTTCCGGGCCTGGTCCGGCTCGGTTCAGTTCAGTGCGTTGATCAGGTCGATGTACTGCTGCATGGCGGAATGCGTGTCCAGCCCTTTGCAGGCGTCCCAGGCCTGCCACTTGGCCAGGCCCACCAGGTCGGAAAAGCCGGGTTTCTTGTCCTGGTTATCGCCCTGGGTGGATTGTTTGTAGAGGCCGTATATTTTCAGCAGGGTGGCGTTGTCGGGGCGTTCGATCAGATTTTTGGAATCGGCTACAGCAGCTTCAAATTGGGTTTGTAGTTCGGCCATGGCTTCTCAGTAGGTTGCAAATACCGCCAAGCAACCGCTTGGCGAGCGTGCCGCCGGAGTAGGGCGACTGCGCGTTAACCCTGTATCTTACGGTGCTTCGCAGGGCGGGCAGGCCCTGGCCGCTTCCAGGTGCAGCAACTCCAGGGCATCGATGGCCTGCTGCGTGGTCGCCTGGCGGTGCAGTTCCAAGGCCTGTTCCTGGCCCCGGTCGCCGTCCAGCATGATCAGCGCGGCGGCATATTCGCTCAGACCGCGCGACGACTGCGGTATCAAATCCAGGCCCTGCTGGAATAGCTGCAGACTTTTGTCGCGCTTGGCGCCATAGGTCATGGCGCCGATCAGTGCGCCGACTTTGTCGATCACTTCGGCATGAAAGGCGCCCAGCGCGATATAAGCATCGGCATGGCGCGGCTCCAGCTGTATCGCCGTTTCGAGTGCTGTCTTGACCTTGCTGCCAAGCCCCTGGGCCAGGGCTTTGGCCACGCTCAGACCTTCGCTGTAGCGCGCCAATGCGTAGGCCTGGAGGTAGTGGGCATTGACGTCATCAGGATTTTGCTGAATCTGGGCGGCGGCACGCTCGGCCACTTGCTGGAACAGTTCCTGGCGCCGCAGGGCGTCAGGCTCCAGGTGGCTGGCATAGGCGCAGACTGCTTTGTTGGCCAGCGTGGCACCGGCCGGGCCGAGTGCGCTGCCAGCCTGGAACGCGTTTTCAAACTCGCCGTTGTGGAACAGCGCCCAGGCGTCCAGCAGCTCTGGTGTGTCGGGCAGCGGCTCCTGGTCGCTGGCGTGCAGACGGCTCCACTGCCGCCGCACACTCTTGCGGTCAAACGCAAATTGGCCCAGGTGGGGAAAGGTACGCCAGCGTTTCATCGGTTTTTGTCAGGCTCCCGGGCTGTTTTTATAAGCCCCGACCAGGGTCTGCAAATGCGCGCGCTGGCCGGTCTCGAGATAGGGGGATAACAGGCTCAGCACATGGTGGGCACCACGCAGCAGCGCGGCCTGTGCGCTTTCGGGTTCCAACGCCTTGCGCGGGTCACGCACATATTCGTAACTTAGCCAGTAGGTCAGCACCACCACCATGGTGGTGCCCATGGATTCCATTTCATGCGCGTCCATGCGCAGCGAGCCGCAGCGCTGCATGCTGGCCAGCAGGACACAGATGGCGCGCGTCTTGTTTTTCAGCACGCTCTGAACGTGGGTTTCCAGGCGCCGGTTTTTGCTCAGCAGGTCGTTCAGGTCGCGGTAGAGAAAACGGTATTTCCAGATCAGTTCAAACAGTGAATGCAGAAAAAACCAGGCGTCTTCGACATCGCGCACGCCGTCGCTGGCATTGAGTACCTGGTTCAGTGCGCTCTCATACTGATTGAACAAGGTGTTGATCAGCGCTTCCTTGGCCGGGTAATGGTAGTAAAGATTGCCCGGGCTGATGCCCATTTCCGCCGAAATCAGGGTGGTCGACACATTCGGTTCGCCAAACCGGTTGAACAGCTCCAGCGTCATTTCCAGAATGCGCTCGGCCGTTCGACGGGGGGCTTTTTTAACCTTCATGGGGGCAAAGTGTAGATCGCCTGTGTGAATTTCTTTATTGCAACGCAGCATTGGCTGCTAGCTTACCCGGCTTGGGCTCAGGCCGCCGGTTTGCGCGGGGTGCGGCGCCGTGGCGCGGCTGTGGCCGAGCTTGGGGCCGACGCTGGGGCCGAGGCTGGGGCCGAGGCTTTGGTGGCGCGTTTTCTGGGCGTCGCTGGCACCGCGGCATCGGCCGCTTCGGACAGTGCCTTGACGGCCAGCGTCAGTTCGTCGATGCGCTGGCTCAGTTGCGCGATGTCGCGCGCTGTGGGCATGCCGAGTTTGTTCAGCGCTTGCGCCACCCGGTCCTCAAAAATGGATTCCAGTTTGCCCCATTGGCCGGCCGCCTTGCTGCCCAGGTCACTCGCCATGCTGCTCATTTTCTGGCTCGCCTCGCTGACGCGCTCTTCTGCCGTCTGCTGGCTGCGGCGCTGGATTTCCACGCCTTCCTTTACCAGTGCCTCAAAGGCCTTGCTGCCTTCGGCCTGGGCCCGGGTGAAGGCGCCCAGACCGGCTTGCCAGATTTGTTGTGCCGAGTCTTTGATGGCGTTGGCGCTAAAGGCCGACTCGGCGTTGCCGGATGCCGATTTGTCCTGCTTGTGTTTTCCCATGTGTCGCTCCTTGATGGCTGCTGCGCCAGGACGCTTCGGCGCCCGGCGCGGGTCTACTGTACGCCGCACCGGGTGGCGCGAGTAGAGCCTGGCTTCTAACGCCGCTGCGCTGTGCCGCTGATTGCCTGGGCCAGGCCGGGGCGCGGTGGATAATCGGCCTTTTTCAGTGGCAGATATTTCATGCGTGAAGCACCTCTCATTTATGTCGCTGGGCACCGCGGCATGGTCGGTTCGGCCATTGTTCGACAACTGCTGGCGCTGGGACATCCGGCCGAGCGTCTGCTCACGCGCAGCCATGCCGAGCTGGACCTGACCGACCAGAGCGCAGTGCGCCAGTTTTTTGCGACACAGCGCCCGGACCAGGTCTATCTGGCAGCCGCCAAAGTTGGTGGTATTCACGCCAATAACACGTATCCGGCCGATTTCATTTACCAGAACCTGATGCTGCAGGCGAACGTCATTGATGCGGCTTTTCGCAACGGCGTGCGCAAACTGCTGTTCCTGGGCAGCAGCTGTATTTATCCCAAACTGGCGCCGCAGCCAATGGCGGAAGACGCCTTGCTGACCGGTACGCTGGAGCCCACCAACGAGCCTTATGCCGTGGCCAAAATAGCCGGCATCAAGCTGTGCGAAAGCTATAACCGCCAATATGCGCAGGAATATGGTGTCGATTACCGCAGTGCCATGCCGACCAATTTGTATGGCCCGGGCGACAATTACCACCCGGAAAACAGCCATGTCATTCCGGCACTGATTCGCCGTTTTCACGAAGCCAAACAGGCATCGGCCGAGGTAGTCACCATCTGGGGCAGCGGCACGCCCCGGCGCGAGTTTCTGTATGTTGACGACATGGCTGCGGCCAGTGTGCACATCATGAATTTGCCGCTGGCCAGCTACCAGGCGGTCAGTCAGCCGATGCTTGGCCACCTGAATGTCGGCAGTGGCAGCGATTTGCCGATTGTCGAACTGGCGACCCGGGTCGGCGCGGCAGTTGGATTCCGTGGAAGGATTGCATTCGATACCAGCAAACCCGACGGCGCACCGCGCAAGCTGATGGACAGCAGCCGGCTGCTGTCCTTGGGCTGGCAGGCCAAAATCGGTCTGGAGGCCGGTCTGGCCAAGGCTTATCAAGATTTTTTAGAGCACCACCAATGACAGCAAACACGCCCAAAGTTGCCCTGATTACCGGCATCACCGGTCAGGACGGAAGTTATCTGGCAGAGTTTCTGCTGGACAAAGGTTATACCGTGCACGGCATCAAGCGCCGGGCCTCGAGTTTCAATACCGAGCGGGTCGACCATATTTACCAGGACCCGCATATTGAGAATGCGCGTTTCAAGTTGCATTACGGCGATTTGGGTGACACCAGCAATCTGGTGCGCATCGTGCAGGAAACCCAGCCCGACGAAATTTACAACCTAGGCGCACAAAGCCACGTGGCGGTGAGCTTCGAGAGCCCGGAATATACCGCTGACATTGATGGACTGGGCACCCTGCGCCTGCTGGAGGCGATCCGCATTCTCGGGCTGGAGAAGAAAACGCGCTTTTACCAGGCCTCGACCTCGGAATTGTTCGGACTGGTACAGGAAATTCCGCAAAAGGAAACGACACCGTTTTATCCGCGCAGCCCTTATGCCGCCGCCAAAATGTATGCCTACTGGATTACGGTGAATTACCGTGAGGCCTACGGCATATATGCCTGCAACGGCATTCTTTTCAACCACGAGAGCCCGCGCCGGGGCGAGACCTTTGTCACGCGAAAAATCACACGCGGCCTGGCCAACATCAGCCAGGGCTTGGAAGATTGCCTCTACATGGGGAATATGGACGCACTGCGTGACTGGGGCCATGCCAAGGACTACGTGCGCATGCAATGGCTGATGCTGCAGCAGGCGCAGGCGGAAGATTTTGTCATTGCCACCGGCAAGCAGTACAGCGTGCGCCAGTTCATCGAATGGACGGCGGCGGCGCTGGACATGCCCTTGCGCTGGGAAGGCCAGGGGCTCGAAGAAGTGGGCTACTGGAACGACAGGGCGATTGTTCGAATCGATCCGCGCTACTTCCGTCCCGCCGAGGTGGAAACCCTGCTCGGCGATCCGGCCAAGGCCAAAAGCAAGCTCGGTTGGGTGCCCGAAATCACGGCGCAGGAAATGTGCCGTGAGATGGTCGCCAGTGATTTGGCCCGTGCGAAACAGCACGCGTTGCTCAAAGCCAATGGTTATTCCGTCAACGTCAGTGTGGAGTAGTGGCTGCCCCGTCCCTGCCGGGGCGGATTTTTGAAAGTAATTTGCGGATATTGAAAAAGTATCAGCGCAAGTCAGGGGAATTCACACTGAATGCCTCCGTGCGCTAGCGTACGGAGGCCGTGGTTTGTCGGACCGGCTTTTATATTTACAGCGTTGGCAAATGGATTCATTTGAATTTGAATTGGCGCGACATGATCATTTGTATTAAAATTTCGCACTCGTTGGTTCAATAATCATTAATTTACTGGAGTAAGTGGCATGTCAAACCTGATCGATATTCAATCGCAAATTGAAAAACTACAAAAGCAGGCCAGTGAAATCAAGGCCAAGGAATTCCATGGCACGGTGCAGGAAATCCTGGCCAAGATGCAGGCGTTCGGTATTACTGTGAAAGACCTGCAAGGCGCCAAGCCGGGCAAGGCCGGCAAAGTCGGTCGGGGTCGCCCAGGTGCCAAGGCCAAGGCCGTGAAAGTTGCCAAGGCGCCCAAGAAGGCGGGCGTGCCGGTGGCTGCCAAATACCGCGGTCCGAACGGCGAAACCTGGTCCGGTCGCGGCTTGACGCCAAAATGGATGGCCACGCTGGTGGCCGCTGGTCAGAGCAAGGAATCGTTCCTGATTAGCAACTAAACTCAGGCTTTCACCTGATACGAGAGCGCCCTGGTGGCGCTCTCGTGCGTTGGCAGAGCAAGTTGCTGGTACCCGCAGCGCCTGGTGCGCTGCGGATTTTTGGAAATTCAGTGCCCCCATGATAAGAAACCATCTATTGGCCTGGCCGCGTGCAGCCAAGCAAGTGACGGTGGTGCTGTTGGACGTGCTGCTGGCCTGGGCCTCGACCTGGGCCGCTTTTTCCCTGCGCCTGGATGCCATGGCCTGGCCCACCGGCGACCAATGGTGGGTTTATCTGATTGCGCCGCTGCTGAGCGTGCCGATCTTCATGCGCTTTGGCCTGTACCGGGCCATTTTTCGTTTTACCGGGCAGGCGGCGCTCAATGCCACGGCGCAGGCGGTGGTGTTGTATGCCCTTGTTCTGTCGTGCATTCTGCTGTGGATGCATGGGTTCATGGTGCCGCGCACGCTGGGCATTTTGCAACCGCTGATATTTCTTTTGCTGGTGGGCACCAGCCGCGCACTGGCGCGTTTCTGGCTCGCTGGCTTATCGCTGTCGGGCGGCCGGCCAGGCGCACGCCTGTTAATTTATGGCGCTGGTACGGCCGGCGTACAAACCGCCTCCGCGCTGGAAGCTGCCGGGCAACTGCGGCTGGTCGGGTTTCTGGACGACGACGCGTTGAAAGTCGGGCGCAGCATCAACGGCGTGCCGATATTTTCTGCCAGCGCCATCGTGCCTCTGGTGACCGAGTTGCAGGTTTCCGACGTGTTGCTGGCTTTGCCCAGCGTGACCCGGGCGCGGCGCAATGCGATTATTCGCTCCCTTGAAGGCTTGCCGGTGCATGTGCGCTCCATTCCGAGCCTGTCCGAGCTGACGCGTGGCAAGGTCACGGCCCATGACTTTCAGGAACTCGACGTTGAAGACTTGCTCGGCCGCGAACCGGTGCTGCCACAAGACGAACTGCTGCAGCGCGACCTGGCGGCCCAGGTGGTGCTGGTCAGCGGCGCCGGCGGCAGTATTGGCAGTGAACTGACGCGCCAGATTCTGCGCCAGCGGCCGCGCCAGTTGCTGCTGCTGGACCACAACGAATACGGTTTGTATGCGATTCACCAGGAATTGCAGGCCTTGTGCGCCAGCCACTGCTGGTCGGTGGAGCTGGTGCCGCTGTTGGCCAGTGTCAGCAACCCGGAGCGCCTGCAGGCCATTTTTGACCAGTACCGGCCGGCCACGGTGTACCACGCCGCCGCCTACAAGCATGTTCCGCTGGTGGAGGAAAACCCGGGCGAGGGGGTGCGCAACAATGTGTTTGGCACTTTGCATATGGCCCAGGCAGCGGCGCGCAGCGCGGTGCACCGCTTTGTGCTGATCAGCACCGACAAGGCAGTGCGTCCGACCAATATCATGGGCGCCAGCAAGCGCATGGCCGAAATGGTGCTGCAGTCCATGAGTGCGCAGTATCCGCGCACCCTGTTTACGATTGTGCGCTTTGGCAATGTGCTGGGCTCCAGTGGCAGCGTGGTGCCGCTGTTTCGCAAGCAGCTGGCGGCTGGCGGCCCGCTGACGGTAACCCACGCCGAGGTGACGCGCTATTTCATGACGATACCGGAGGCCGCGCAGTTGGTGCTGCAGGCCGGTGCCATGGGGCGCGGTGGCGATGTGTTTTTGCTGGATATGGGCGCACCCGTGAAAATCATGGATCTGGCGCGGCGCATGATGCACCTGTCCGGCCTGACCGAGCGCAGTGCGGCGCACCCGGGGGGCGACATTGACATCGTCGTGACCGGCTTGCGTCCGGGTGAAAAGCTGTACGAAGAGCTGCTGATTGGCGAGAACCCGGAGCCTTCGGAACACCCACGCATCATGAAGGCGCGCGAGCCCTTTCTCGGCTGGGACGCGCTGCAGGCCGAACTGCTAGGCCTGCGCCAGGCCGCCGAAGCCAACGATGCGGCGGCGATCAAGGCGGTGTTCCTGCGCCACGTGCAAGGCTACCAGCCGCACTCGATCGACCCGGTTTGAGTTTTCCTGTCACGGCGATAGGGCACAATTTGCGACTCCCGAACGGTTTTTCTTCCAACCCCTATTCCCATCACTTCAGCCGAGCTTCTGACCATGTCTGACACGCAAACCTCCCCGTCCACCGTGGCCCCGCGCGACAAAGCCCAGATCCTGGCGCAGGCGCTGCCCTATATCCGCAAGTTCCATGGCAAAACCATGGTCATCAAATACGGCGGCAATGCCATGACCGACCCGGAGCTGCAAAAGTGTTTTGCCGAGGACGTGGTGTTGCTGAAGCTGGTCGGTATCAATCCGGTGGTGGTGCACGGCGGTGGGCCGCAGATTGAAAACGCCCTGAAGCGCCTGGGCAAGAAGGGCGAGTTTATTCAGGGCATGCGCGTCACCGACGCCGAGACCATGGAAGTGGTCGAGTGGGTGCTGGGCGGTGAAGTGCAACAGGACATCGTCGGCCTGATCAACCAGGCCGGCGGTAAGGCGGTCGGCCTGACCGGGCGCGATGGCGGCATGATCCGGGCGCAAAAACTGAAGATGCTGGACAACGCCGACCCCAGCATTGAACACGATGTGGGGCAGGTCGGTGACATTGTCAGCGTTGATCCCAGCGTGGTGCGCGCACTGCAGGACGACGCCTTTATTCCAGTGATCAGCCCGATTGGCTTTGGCGAAAACAATGAAAGCTACAACATCAATGCCGACGTGGTTGCGGCCAAGCTGGCAACCGTGCTGAAGGCCGAAAAACTGATGATGCTGACCAATATCAGCGGTGTGTTGGACAAGGCCGGCCAGTTGCTGACCAATCTGACGGCGCGGCGCATCGACGAGCTGTTCGCCGACGGCACCATTTCGGGCGGCATGCTGCCGAAAATTGCCGGCGCGTTGGACGCCGCCAAGAGCGGCGTCAATTCCGTCCACATCATTGACGGCCGGGTGCCGCATGTGCTGCTGCTGGAAATCCTCACCGAGCAGGCCTTCGGCACCATGATCCGTTCGCACTGACAGCGGCTGCGCCATGCGACTACTGCTGGTGGAAGACGATGTACTGGTCGCCAGCGGGGTCAAGCTCGGCCTGTCGGACGCCGGTTATGCGGTGGACTGGGTCGGCAGTGCCGAGCGTGCGCTGGAAGTCAGCCAGTCCGAATCGTTTGATATTGCAGTCATTGACATTGGTCTGCCGCGGATGGACGGCCTGGCCCTGACCCAGGCCTTGCGCCAGTCTGGGCACGCCATGCCGGTCCTGATTCTGACGGCGCGCGACGCACTGAAAGACCGGGTCCAGGGCCTGGACAACGGCGCCGACGATTACATGGTCAAACCGTTTGAGCTACCGGAGTTGCTGGCGCGCCTGCGTGCCTTGCTGCGGCGCTCGCAGGCGGCGACCTCGGCGGTGCTGAAATTCGGGCCGCTGGAACTCGACACTGCCCTGCGCAGCGCCAGCATCTGCCAGGCCGGCGCTAGCCGACAGGCGCTCGAGTTGGGGCCACGCGAGTGGGCGGTGCTGGAATACCTGCTGCTGCAGGCGCCGAAACCCAGCAACAAAGACAAGCTGCTGCATGCGTTGACTGGTTGGGACAAGGAGATCACGCCGAACGCAGTTGAGGTCTACATCTCGCGTTTGCGGGCCAAGCTGGAGCCATTTGGCATCGCCCTCAAGGCCATCCGCGGCTTTGGCTACCGGCTCGAATGGGCAGCAAGCAATTGAGCCACTGGCGCCAACGCCTGGAAAATGCCGGTCTCGAGCAGCGCTTGCTGTTGCTGTTGCTGACGCCGCTGCTGGCGGTGTTGCTGTTGAATACCTGGGTTGAATACCGCCTCGCCGATACTGCCACGATCCAGCAGGACCGCCAGTTGCTGACCCTGGTGCCGCTGTTTGCCGACGCAGTGCAGACACTGTTGCCGGACGGCACTGCCACCTTGGAGATGGCGCCGGAGCTGGCCGATTTTTTCAGCAGCCGGCGCGACGTGTCGGCCTATGCCTTGCTGAATTCGGACGGCCGCCTGCTGGTCGGTGAAGAATGGTTGCGCGAATATCCGCCGACCACTTCGGAGCCGGAATTTTCCAGCCAGGAGTTTCGCGGTGCGGTCTACCGCATCGTCACCCAGCGCGTGCTGACCCGCGCCGGCGAACTGACAGTGCGTCTTGCCGACGGTGCCAACGAACGCTTGCAGCGACTGCGCCGGATTGCCCTGAAAGTGGCATTGCCAAATTTGCTGCTGACGCTGGCGACTTTCTTCTCCGTGAAGTGGGCGGTGCGGCGCGCGCTGCGGCCGTTGCTGGATTTGCGCGATGCGCTGGAGCGGCGCTCGCCGCGTGACCTGACGCCGCTGGATGCCGTCGGTTCACCGGACGAAGTGCGACCGCTGGTGCAGTCGCTGAACCACTTGTTTGATCTGGTCAATGCGCAGGCCGAAAGCCAGCGCCGCTTTGTTGCCGATGCGGCACACCAGTTGCGCACGCCGCTGGCCGGCCTGCAGGCGCAAGTCGAGGCGCTGGCGCAGCCGGGCCACTCCGGGTCCTCGGAACGGATTCTGAAATTGCGTGCTGCCACCCGGCGCACCTCGCAGCTGGCGAACCAGTTGCTGGCACTGTCGCGCGCCGATGCGCCGAGTGCTTCCTTGCAACCCTGCCAGCCGGTGCCGCTCAAACCGCTGTGCGAACACATCCTGGAGTCGCACCTGGATGCGGCGGCGGCGCGGCAGATCGACCTGGGCATGGAGGCCGAGGCGGTCAGTGTCGAGGGCCACGACTGGCTGCTGGGCGAATTGATGAACAACCTGGTCGACAACGCCATCAAATATTCCGCGCCGGGCGGCCATGTCACGGTGCGTTGTGGGCTGCGTGCGGCCGCCGCAGGTGCAGCTTCTGGTGCGCCCAGGCAGGCTTTTCTGGAAGTGGAGGACGATGGCCCGGGGGTGCCGCCGGCCGAACGTGCGCGCATGCTGGAGCGCTTTTACCGGGTGCCCGGATCCAGCGGCGAAGGCAGCGGTCTGGGCCTGGCAATTGCCGACGAAATTGCCCGCGTGCACCACAGCCAGTTGCAGATTGACAGCGGGCGCCAGGGCCGTGGTCTGTGCCTGTCGGTGGCCTTGCGTGCTGTGCGAGAATGATTCCAATCAACGCTGCAGCGCCCCATGACTGACGAAACTCTGATGCATCCCGCCGACGACCAGACCATGGGTCCGCGCTTGAGCGCCAGCGCGCCAGCGCGCAAACGCCCGAAACCTGGCGAGCGTCGCGTCCAGATATTGCAGACGCTGGCAGAAATGCTCGAATCACCGGCTTCCGAACGCATCACCACGGCTGCGCTGGCGGCGCGCCTGGAAGTCAGTGAAGCTGCCCTGTACCGCCACTTCGCCAGCAAGGCGCAGATGTTCGAGGGTCTGATTGAATTCATCGAGCAAACCGTGTTCAGTCTGATCAACCAGATCGTCGACCGCGAGTCCGGCAGCGCGGTTGCTGGCGATGCCGGTCAGCGCCAGGCGTTTCGTATCGTGGCCATGCTGATGCAGTTTGCGGAAAAAAATCCGGGCATGGCGCGGGTCATGGTGGGTGATGCCCTGGTGCTGGAAAACGAGCGCCTGCAGCAGCGCATGAACCAGTTTTTTGACAAGATCGAAGCCACGCTGCGCCAGTGCCTGCGCAGCGATGCCCAGGCGGTTTCGCCGACCCCCAGCGTTGACGCCCAGGTGCGTGCCGCGGTGCTGGTGGCGTTCAGCGTTGGGCGCCTGCAGCGTTTTGTCCGCTCCGGTTTCCGCCGTGCCCCGTCCGAGCATCTGGACGCCAGCCTGACCGTCATGCAGGGCTGAGGAGGCTGGGCGGCAGAAAATGCGCCGGCTGCAAAGCGAGCGCGGCGGTCCATTTTTCACCGTCTTCTTGCCCTATAGCCGTGCTATGGAGCGGCGAATCCGTCAAAAACCGGCCTTGCCGGGGGCGCTTTTCGCTTCGGCGATTTCTACCGCCCAGCCTCCCGGCAGCCCGCAAACGCCGACAAACACTGACAAACGGCCAGAAATGCCCGAAATATCGGGTAAACCCTTCCGTGTTCTAGAAGTCTGGCTCTAGATTTTGGGCTCCACCCCCCGGAATTCGGGAATTAACGCAAAATAGCACGCTCGTTCTATTTATTGCATTAATTCTCCGAAACGCCCGCAACATGGTTACGTCTACCGCCGCCGTCGATGCCAGTCACGCCCCCAAAGCCGGGCGCCGCCGCATTTTGCAAAAGGGCCAGCAGACCAAGGCCACCATCATCGAATCAGCGCTCGGGCTGGCAACCCAGATCGGGCTGGAGGGCCTGAGCATCGGTGCCGTGGCCGAGACCACACAGATGAGCAAGTCGGGTGTGTTTGCCCATTTCGGTTCGCGTGAGGAACTGCAAATTTCGGTGGTACGCGAATACTTTCACCGCTTTGAGCAAGAAGTCTTTTATCCGGCGCTGAGCGTACCCCGCGGCGTGCCGCGCGTGCAGGCGCTGTTCAACAACTGGATGCAGCGGGTCAGCATTGAAATCCAGTCGGGCTGTATTTTTATCAGCGGTGCCGTCGAATTTGACGACCGTCCGGGACCGGTGCGCGACGCCCTGGTGTCGGCTTTTGAGGCCTGGATGGCGGCGTTGCAACGCGCCATCGTGCTTGCCAAGGAATGTGGCCATTTGCGGCCCGACGTGGACGAGCAGCAACTGGTGTTTGAAATCCATGGATTCATTCTGGCCTTGCACTACGAAGCCAGATTTCTGAAAAAAACCGGTGCGCTGGAGCGCGCCAAGCAGGCTTTTGCCAACATTCTGGACCGCTACGGCGCGCCCCAGCCCCGTTAAATACCGTATACCAAGAGGAGACTTCGCGATGCCCATCTATACCCCCCCGCTGCGCGACATGCAGTTTGTCATGCACGAGCTGCTGCACGTGGTCGACAGCTTGCGCCAGATTCCCAAATATGCCGAGCTCGACGTTGACACCATGAATGCGGTGCTGGAAGAAGGTGGCAAGTTTGCCTCCGAAGTGTTGTTTCCGTTGAATATCAGCGGCGACACCGAAGGCTGCACGCTGGACCAGAACAGCCACCAGGTAACGACGCCCAGCGGCTTCAAGCAGGCTTACCGGCAATACATCGACGGCGGTTGGGCGGCACTGGCGTGCGAGACGGAATATGGCGGCCAGGGCCTGCCGGTGGTGCTGAACCAGGCGTTTTACGAAATGCTCAACAGCGCCAACCAGTCCTGGACCATGTACCCGGGCCTGACCCACGGTGCCTACGCGGCATTGCATGCGCACGGCACCGAGGAGCAAAAAAAGACCTACCTGCCGAAGATGACCAGCGGTGAATGGACCGGCTCGATGTGCCTGACCGAACCGCATTGCGGCACCGACCTGGGTCTGATGCGTACCAAGGCCGAACCGCTCGCCGATGGCAGCTACAAGATTACCGGCAACAAGATTTTCATCAGCGCCGGTGAGCACGACATGGCCGACAACATCGTCCACCTGGTGCTGGCACGGCTGGTCGACGCGCCCCCCGGCATCAAGGGGGTGAGCCTGTTCATCGTGCCGAAGTTCCACGTCAATGCCGACGGTTCGCTGGGTGCGCGCAACGGTATTTACTGCGGTGGCCTGGAGCACAAGATGGGCATCCATGGCAACGCCACCTGCCAGATGGTGCTCGACGGCGCCGTGGGCACCCTGGTGGGCCAGGCCAACAAGGGCATGCAGGCCATGTTCGTGATGATGAACGCGGCGCGCCTGGGCGTGGGCAACCAGTCGCTCGGTCTGACCGAAGTGGCCTACCAGAATGCC
>CAIUDG010000165.1 GCA_903897925.1 uncultured beta proteobacterium
ATCCACAAGGAGTATGAATGCGTCATTACGAAATCATCCTCATGATCCACCCGGATCAGAGCGAACAAGTTCCAGCCATGCTGGAGCGTTACAAGGGCATGATCACCGCTGGCGGTGGCAAGGTGCACCGTGTTGAAGACTGGGGCCGTCGCCAGATGGTTTACATGATCAACAAGCTGGCCAAGGCCCATTACTTGTGCATCAATATCGAAGCCGATCAGGCCGTGATGTCGGAACTGGAACACGCGTTCAAGTTCAACGACGCAGTGCTGCGCCACCTCACCGTGTTGAAGAAGAAAGCCGATACCGGTCCTTCCTCCATGATGAAGACGGTTGAGCGCGAAGAAACACGCAAGGCCCAACAGGCCGAGTACCAGGCTTGATGCCCGGCGGAACACCGTTGTTGTTGCTGGAGCGTGCCCACTAATCTGCTGCAACTCAGCGCCTGTATCGCAGAGACTCAGGCAATGCGTTTTACCCCCGCCGGCGTACCGGCCCTGAATCTGAAGCTTGAACACAGCTCGCAGGTGACAGAGTTGGGGGGAAGCAGAACAGTGAATGCGGCAGTGAATGCTGTGGCTTTTGGAACCGATGCGGAGCGTCTGGCAAAACAGGCGATCGGCAGTGTCTGGAAGTTCAGCGGTTTTCTCGCCAACGCGCGCCAAGGCAAAGCACTGGTGTTTCACATTCAAGAATTTGTGCAAGATTAATTTTTAGGAGTCCACCATGCCCGGACCAAAACGTTTCAACAAAGACAAGCGCCCGAAGCGCAACACGCAATCCCTGCTGTTCAAGCGCAAGCGCTTTTGCCGCTTTACCGTGACTGGCGTCGAAGAAATCGACTACAAGGACATCGACACCCTGCGTGATTTCATTGCCGAAAACGGCAAGATCATTCCGGCGCGCCTGACCGGCACCCGCGCGATTTTCCAGCGCCAACTGAATACCGCTATCAAGCGCGCTCGCTTCCTCGCGTTGCTGCCTTACAGCGACCAGCACAAGATCTAAGGAGTCCGACCCATGCAAATCATTCTGCTCGATAAGGTCGTGAACCTTGGCAATCTTGGCGAAATCGTCAAGGTCAAAGACGGCTATGCCCGCAATTTCCTGATCCCCGCCGGCCGTGCACGCCGTGCTACCGAAGCTGCCAAGGCAGAATTCGAAGCCAAGCGCGCCGAGCTCGAAAAGGTGGCTGCGGCCAAGCTGGCCGAAGCCGAAGCCCTGGGTGCCAAGCTGGGTGGAACATCCATCAAGCTGACGCAAAAAGCCGGTGTTGACGGACGCCTGTTCGGTTCGGTTACCAACTTCGACATCGCCGAAGAACTGACCAAGAACGGTTACAAGGTTGCCAAGGCCAGCGTGCGAATGCCCAACGGTCCGATCAAGACCATTGGTGACAGCACTGTCAGCGTGGCGTTGCACACCGACGTGGTGGTCGACATCACCGTGTCGGTCTACGGCGAAACCGCTTAAGACCGCTGCTCGGCGCCGGACTGTTCGCAGTCAGGTGTCGTAAGAAAAAAGCCGCTGGAGAGCTTCTCCGGCGGCTTTTCTATTTGCGCCGCCACTTATCCCCGAATTTGCACAGCTTGTGCACATGTTGCCCCGCGCTTGTACCCAGCCATTCACTCGACGACCGTGCTGCGCCGACGTAGCATCGAAGTCTCTAAGGAATCACCATGTCCGCCGTACTGCATGCCGCCGATGAATATGGGGCCGATCGCCAGATCGCCCAATTGCGCGTTCCGCCGCACTCAATCGAAGGTGAGTCCAGCGTGCTGGGGGGCTTGCTGCTCGACAACGATGCCTGGGACCGGGTTGGCGACATTCTGGTGGACAGCGACTTCTACCGCTATGAGCACCGGCAGATTTACGCCTCAATTGGCGCTTTGATCAACGGCAGCAAGCCGGCCGACGTCATCACGGTGTACGAGCATCTGCAAAGCCAGGGGCATGGCGAAGAGATTGGCGGGCTGGCGTATCTGAATTCGCTGGCCCAGTATGTGCCCAGCGCGAGCAACATCCGCCGCTACGCGGAAATCGTGCGCGATCGGTCGATTTTGCGCAAGCTGGTCTCCGCCAGTGACGAAATTGCGACCAATGCTTTCAATCCACAGGGCCGTGCGGTGTCGCAAATTGTGGATGAGTCGGAACAGAAAATTTTCAATATCGGCGAGCAGGGCAAGCGCAACAAACAGGGTTTCCAGGGGATGGACACGCTGGTGGTTAATTTGCTGGACCGGGTCCAGGAAATGGCCGACAACCCCAACGACGTTACCGGCGTGCCGACCGGCTTTTACGATCTGGACAAAATGACCGCCGGACTGCAGGCCGGTGACTTGATTGTGCTGGCAGCACGTCCGTCCATGGGCAAGACTGCTCTGGCAATCAATATTGCCGAGCACGTGGCTTTGAACGAGGGCCTGCCGGTGGCCGTGTTCTCCATGGAAATGGGTGCCGCCCAGCTTGCCGTGCGTATCGTGGGTTCGATTGGGCGCATTGACCAGGGCCATTTGCGAACCGGCAAATTGTCGGACGAAGAGTGGCCACGCCTGTCCGAGGCCATCGAGAAGCTGCGCACCATTTCTTTGCACATTGACGAAAGTGCCGGCCTGAACTCCAGCGAGTTGCGCGCCAATGCGCGGCGCTTGTCACGCCAGTGTGGCCAGCTCGGTCTGATCGTGGTCGACTATTTGCAGTTGATGAGTGGCAGCAGCGGTGACGGCGAAAACCGGGCCACCGAACTGGGTGAAATTTCACGGGGTTTGAAAATGTTGGCCCGGGAGTTGAAATGTCCGGTCATTGCGCTGTCCCAGCTCAACCGAAGCGTGGAGCAGCGTCCCGACAAGCGCCCGATGATGAGCGATTTGCGTGAATCCGGCGCCATTGAGCAAGATGCCGACATCATCATGTTCATTTACCGCGACGAGTATTACACCAAGGAAGCCTGCAAAGAGCCGGGTGTGGCCGAAGTGATTATTGCCAAGCAGCGTAATGGTCCGACCGGCACCGTCAAACTGGCCTTCCTGCGCCAGATTACCAAGTTCGAAAGCCTGGCCAGCGGCGGCGGCGGCGACTATTAAGCGTAGATAACCGGGGATAGCGGTGGCCCGGGTGAGTTGTCGGTTGTGCAGGGACGTGATTTCCGATAGGGTGCTTATGTTCGCTATGGCACGGTAGCTGCTTGCGTCTTTGCTGATGCGGCGCATGCGTGCCGTTATATCAATTTAATTCTAATAAGGAGCAATGATATGAAACTCAGTGTCAAGCTTCCCGCTGCATTTGCGCTGTCGTTGGCGCTGTTATTTGCAGCAGCATTGTTGGGCATTTACGGACTGAACCGCGCTGTGGATGTCTACAGACTGGAAGTCATGCGCGCGGTCGATGCCAGCCGGACCACTTCGTATGCTGCCGCCGATTTTTCGACCGCTGTGCAGGAGTGGAAAAACGTGCTGTTGCGCGGCAAAGAGGATGGTTTTCGCGACAAATACTGGAATGCCCATCTGGTCAAGATGGGCGCGGTAATCTCCGGCTTGCAAAAGTTGCAAAGCGGCCTGGATGCCGGACCGGCACGTGAGACGCTGCAGCAGTTGCTCAAGGAAGTCGAAATCGCCGACGGCCGCTATCGCGTGGCGTATGAAGCCTATAAAGCCGCCGACAACGATTACCTGGCCGGTGACCATTCAGCGAATGGTGCCGACCGCGCCAGTGGGAAATTGTTTGGTGATTTGCAGAGCCAGCTCGGCAAGGAAGAAACAGATATTTCGGTCAGTGCCAATGCCGGCGCCGCCAGCGCCAGCAACATGGCCTACGCTTTGATGGTGGTGGTGACTCTGGTGGTGATGCTGGCCAGCTTTCTGTTGAGTCGGCAAATAGTCCGGCCGCTGAAACGTTCCGTGGAAATTGCCGGTCGCGTCGCACAAGGTGATCTGAGCAACCGCATTGACGTCCATCGTGGTGACGAAATTGGCGACTTGCTGCGCGCACTGGAGGCGATGCAGCGCAATCTGGCCAATATCGTGCAGCGCGTCCGGCAGGATTCTGAGAATGTGGCGCACGCCAGCGCCGAAATCGCCGCTGGCAACAATGACTTGTCGGCCCGTACCGAAATCCAGGCCAGTGCGCTGGAGCAGTCGGCGGCTAGCATCCATGAGCTCAGCAATGCAGTGGGCAACAGTGCAGCGCACGCCCGCGAGGCAACGCAGCTGGCCTCTGGCGCCTCGCAAGTGGCAGTGCGTGGTGGCGAAGTGGTGGCGCAGGTGGTTATGACCATGAACGACATCAACGTGTCTTCGGGAAAAATTGCCGACATCATTGGCGTGATCGACGGCATTGCCTTCCAGACCAATATTCTGGCGCTGAATGCCGCGGTGGAGGCCGCCCGTGCTGGCGACCAGGGGCGTGGGTTCGCCGTGGTGGCCACCGAGGTGCGAGCGCTTGCCGGACGCAGCGCGGCGGCAGCGAAGGAAATCAAGTCACTGATCAATGCCAGCGTCGAACGGGTGGCGTTTGGCACCACGCTGGTCGCCAATGCCGGCACGACCATGCGCGAGGTGGTCGACAGCATTCAGCGCGTTGCCGAAGTGGTGGCGGAAATCAGTTCCGCCAGCGACGAACAAAGCACCGGGGTGGCCCAAATGGGGGTGGCGATCAACCAGATCGATCAGACGACCCAGCAAAACGCTGCCATGGTGGAACAGATGGCCGCTGCTGCCAGTGGTCTGAAGTCGCTGGCCGGCGATCTGGTGGGCACCGTGTCGGTATTCACCGTGCTGCCCCTGACCCCGATGGTGACCCGGATCGCCTAGCCGCAGCGCCGAGCGGACTACAGCACTTCGCTGGCAAAGTCCGCCAGGCGCGAGCGCTCACCGCGCGCCAGCGTGATGTGGCCGCCGTGTGGCCAGCCCTTGAAGCGGTCGACCGCGTAAGTCAGGCCGGACGAGCCTTCAGTCAGGTAGGGCGTGTCAATCTGTGCCAGATTGCCCATGCAGATGATCTTGGTGCCGGGGCCGGCACGGGTGATCAGTGTTTTCATTTGCTTGGGCGTGAGATTCTGCGCCTCGTCAATGATCAGGTATTTGTTCAGGAAGGTGCGGCCGCGCATGAAGTTCATGCTCTTGATCTTGACCCGGCTGCGAATCAGCTCATTGGTGGCGGCCCGGCCCCATTCACCGGCACTGGTGTCGGTTTTTCCCAGCACTTCCAGGTTGTCGTCCAGCGCACCCATCCAGGGGCCCATCTTTTCTTCTTCGGTGCCGGGCAGAAAACCGATGTCTTCGCCCACGCTGACGGTGGCGCGGGTGACAATGATTTCGGTATAGCGGCGGTCATCCAGCACCTGGGTCAGGCCGGCGGCCAGCGCCATCAGGGTTTTGCCGGTGCCGGCGGTGCCGGTGAGCGTGACGAAGTCGACTTCCGGGTCGGTCAGCAGGTTCATGGCGAAATTTTGTTCGCGGTTGCGCGTGGTAACGCCCCAGATGGCATTCTTCAGGTGATTGAAGTCTTTCAGGGTTTTCAGCACCGCAGTGGTACCGCGAATTTCGGTGACGCGCGCATACAGGCTGGGTTCGCCGGGGGATTCGAAGTAGACGAACTGGTTGATCATCATGTTTGGAACCACCGGACCATCCACCTTGTAAAAGGTGTGCTGGCCTTGTTGCCAGCTCTCCACGCTCTGGCCATGGGTGGCCCAGAAGTCGGAGGGCAGGGCCAGGGTGCCGGAGTAGAGCAGGTCGCCGTCTTCCAGCGTTTTGTCGTTCTGGTAGTCGTCGGTGGCCAGGCCCAGGGCGCGCGCTTTCACGCGCATATTGATGTCCTTGGACACCAGTACCACTTCACGTGGCGCAAAACTCTTGCGCAGGGCTTCGACCACGCCCAGGATCTGGTTGTCGGCCTTGCCCTGGGGCAGGCTGGTGGGCAGTGCATAGTCCAGCGGCTGGGTCTGGAACATCAGCTTGCCGCGGGCATCACTGTGGCCGGTGCTGTCGAGCTTGAAGCCGGCGGCAATGTCGGCGCCGGGAGCGCCGGCCAGGGTGTCCAGGGTGCGGCTGGTTTGGCGCGCATTGCGGGCTACTTCAGTCATGCCCTTCTTGTGGCTGTCCAGTTCTTCCAGAACAATCATCGGCAGGTAGATGTCATGTTCCTCAAAGCGGAACAGGCACATCGGATCGTGCAGCAGCACATTGGTGTCCAGTACAAACAGCTTTGCCGGACCACTTTGGATACGCTTGGATGGGCGTGCGCCGCTGCCCGCGGGTTTGACCGGCGCCGGGCTGGCACCGTTATCGCGCTGCGCCGTGGCTGGGGCCGGGACTGGCTTGGGCATGGTTGTCGGCGTTGGCGCAAGGCTGGCCGCGCTGCGCGAACTTTCCTTGGCTGGCCTTTTTGCCGCCACTGGCTTGACCACCGGCAGTGCCACCGCATCGGCACTGGCCGAGGCGCTTATTTCTGTCTTGCGACGTGGCCGGCTACTGCCGCGCGCGGATGCATCAAAGGCCTTGGCAGGCAAACGGTCAGCACGCTTGGTGGGGGCGGGAGGCAGTGGCATGTAGTGTGGTTCGCGATGAGTGGTTGGACAGGGCAGTGGCCGCAAAAGCGAAAAAGCCGCCTTGAGCCAAGGCGGCTTTTTGTGGGGACGCGCATTCAACGTTCAACTGCATGCGGCCTATTATGCATAAGCTTTGTGACGCCGCAGAGGCGGCGCAGCCGGAAACTGAAGTCAGGCGGCTTTTTTCAGTGCTTTCACCGATTTCAGTACTTCATCGACATGGCCCGGAACCTTCAGGCCGCGCCATTCTTCTTTCAGCAGGCCGTCGGCGCCGATCAGAAAGGTGCTGCGCTCGATTCCCTTGACCTTCTTGCCGTACATGATCTTGTTTTTCACCACGCCAAACATATGGCACATTTTTTCTTCGGTGTCGGCGATCAGTTCGAAGGGCAGTTCCAGTTTGGTCTTGAATTCGTCGTGCGACTTCATGTTGTCGCGCGAGACTCCAAACACAGTGGCGCCGGCTTTGACAAAGTCTTTGTACTTGTCACGGAATTGCATCGCTTCGGTGGTGCAGCCGGGGGTATTGTCCTTCGGGTAAAAGTACAAAACCATGGTCTTGCCAACGTGGGTAGTGTTGGATACCTTGACGCCGCCAGTGGCATTGGCTTCGAACTCGGGGAGGGGTTTATTGACAACAATCGCCATAAGGTATTTCAGTCTCGCGTGCAGGTGCAGGTGTCAGTCATAGTGAAGGACCGCAAACATCGGGGGTGTTCGTTGTTCTCGACCGCAACCCGGAATTTTACTCTGAAATGGGATCTTCTTTGGTACTGTTGTGCGCTGAACTAAAGCAGCAGTGCGGCAAGCACCTTTCGGCCTTCGGCGGCGAGGAAATTGAAGGTGCGGCAGGCCGCTGCGGTGTCCATGGTTTCTACACCAATGCGCCGGGCATAGAGGTTTTGCAAGCACTGGCCCGGCGGAAAGCGCAGGCGGTCGCCGCTGCCAAACAGCACCAGCTCGGGTTGCCAGGCGAGCAGTTGGTCAAAATGCTGGGTTTGCAGGGCTTCGAACGTGCTGCAGGACCAGGGAGTGCAACCGGTTTGTGCATTGACGATCAGGTGCGTGGTGAACTTTTCACCGTTGACCGTGACCCATCCTGGTCCGTACCCTGTGATGCTGGGGCCGTGTGCCACGTCGGGCAGTAATTTCATGTCTTGATCCTGGTGGCAGTGGCTACGCGGCCCTGGTTCTGCTCGAATGGCGGGGTGGGGCGCAGAACTGTGGTCAAATTATAGGTTTCGCCCTGAAGCAACGTGCTGGAGAGACTTTGAAAACCATAAAGAAATCTGCCAAGTTGGCAAATGTTTGTTATGACATTCGCGGCCCCATCATGGACCGAGCGCGGCAGATGGAGGAAGAGGGTCAGAAAATCATCAAGCTGAATATCGGCAATCTGGCCGTGTTCGGTTTTGACTCGCCCGAAGAAATTCAGCAGGACATGATCCGCAACCTGCCGAATTCGGCCGGCTATTCGGACAGCAAAGGTATTTTTGCGGCGCGCAAGGCGGTCATGCACGAAACCCAGAAGCAGGGCATCAAAGGGGTCACACTGGACGATATTTACCTTGGCAACGGTGCCAGTGAATTGATCGTGATGGCCACCAATGGCCTGCTGGACGATGGCGATGAGCTGCTGTTGCCAGCGCCTGACTACCCTTTGTGGACCGCTGCGGCCAGTTTGTCGGGGGGCACGCCGGTGCATTACCGCTGCGACGAGTCGAACGGCTGGATGCCGGATCTGAATGACATTCGCGCCAAGCTCACGCCGCGTACCAAAGGTATTGTGGTGATCAACCCGAACAACCCGACCGGCGCCCTTTACTCCGATGCCTTGCTGCAGTCCATTGTGGAAATTGCGCGCGAACACGGCCTGGTGATTTTTGCCGACGAGGTCTACGACAAGGTGCTGTACGACGGCGTCAAGCACACTGCGCTGGCCTCGCTCAGCGAAGACGTGCTGACACTGACTTTCAACTCGTTGTCCAAGAGCTACCGCTCCTGCGGCTACCGTGCTGGCTGGCTGGTGGTGTCGGGCGACAAGAAGGCGGCACGCGATTACATCGAAGGCCTGAATATGCTGTCCAACATGCGCCTGTGTGCCAATGTGCCGGGGCAGTGGGCCATCCAGACCGCACTGGGTGGTTACCAGAGCATCAATGACCTGGTGTGCGAAGGTGGCCGCTTGCGCCGCCAGCGCGATCTGGCCTACGAACTGATATCGGCGATCCCCGGCGTGACCT
This sequence comes from uncultured beta proteobacterium, assembly GCA_903897925.1. Taxonomy (GTDB): domain Bacteria; phylum Pseudomonadota; class Gammaproteobacteria; order Burkholderiales; family Burkholderiaceae_C; genus Allorhodoferax. The sequence goes on from CAIUDG010000165.1 coordinate 8,791, forward strand.
GTGTCAAACCGAGTGCTGCGCTGTACATGTTTCCGCGCCTTGATCCGGCGGTGTATCCGATTCAGGACGACCAGCAGTTTTTCATGGAAATGCTGCAGGAAACCCGGGTCATGCTGGTGCAGGGTACCGGCTTCAACTGGGACCAGCCGGACCATTTCCGGATTGTGTTCCTGCCGCACGAAGACGATTTGCGCGAGGCCATCGGACGGGTGGCCAAATTCCTGGAAAACTACCGCTTGCGGCAAGCCAGGTCCAAGTGATACAAGTCACCAAAGCTTTTTTTAACTGAATAACTGTATGAAACCAATTCAAGTAGGTCTGCTGGGTATCGGCGTAGTGGGAAGCGGCACTTTCAATGTGCTCAAGCGCAATCAGCAGGAAATCCTGCGCCGAGCCGGTCGTGGTATTGAAATTACCATGGTGGCGGATCTGGATGAAGCGCGGGCCCGCGCGGTGGTCGGCCCGGATGTCACGGTAGTGAACGATGCGCGCGCCGTGATTGCCAACCCCGACATCGATATCGTGATCGAACTGATCGGTGGCTACGGCATCGCCAAAACCCTGGTGCTGGAGGCGATTGCCGCTGGCAAGCACGTGGTCACGGCCAACAAGGCCTTGCTGGCGGTGCACGGAACCGAGATTTTTGCAGCCGCCTCGGAGCGCGGCGTGATGGTGGCGTTTGAAGCCGCCGTGGCTGGCGGCATCCCGATCATCAAAGCGCTGCGTGAAGGCCTGACCGCCAACAGCATCGAGTGGATTGCCGGCATCATCAACGGCACCACCAACTTCATCCTGTCCGAGATGCGCTCCAAGGGCCTCGACTTTGCCGTGGTGCTGAAAGAAGCCCAGCGTCTGGGTTATGCCGAAGCCGACCCTACGTTCGATATTGAAGGCATTGATGCGGCACACAAGGCCACCATCATGTCGGCGATTGCCTTTGGCGTGCCGGTGCAATTCGACAAGGCCTATGTGGAAGGCATCACCAAGCTGGCGGCGCAGGACATCAAGTACGCCGAGCAGCTTGGCTACCGTATCAAGCTGCTGGGCATTGCCAAGCGCCGCCCCAATGGCATTGAGCTGCGCGTGCACCCGAGTCTGGTGCCGTCCAAGCGCCTGATTGCCAATGTGGAGGGCGCCATGAACGCCGTGGTGGTGCAGGGCGACGCCGTCGGCACCACGCTGTATTACGGCAAAGGCGCCGGTTCCGAGCCGACCGCCAGCGCGGTGATTGCCGACCTGGTGGACATCACCCGCCTGCACACCGCCGATGCTGCGCACCGCGTGCCGCACCTGGCGTTCCAGCCGAACGCCATGAGCGATACCCCGATTTTGCCGATGGCCGAGGTGGTGACCAGCTACTACCTGCGCCTGCGTGTTGCAGACCAGGCCGGTGTGCTGGCCAAGGTGACCGGCATTCTGGCCGATGCCGGCATCAGCATTGACGCCGTGCTGCAGCGCGAAGCCGACGAAGTCGGTGGCGCCGATGCCACCCAGACCGACCTGATCATCCTGACCCATGAGTGCATGGAAGCACAAATGAATGGCGCCCTGGTGCGGATGCAGGCGCTGCCGACCGTGTTGGAGCCGATCACCCGCATTCGCAAGGAGGAACTGGCCTGATGCAATATTGCAGCACCCGCGCAGGCGCTACGTCGACCGAGCGCAAACGTTTTTGTGAAATTCTGCTCGAAGGGCTGGCGCCCGATGGCGGCCTGTACATGCCGGTGGCGTATCCGCAGGTCAGCGACGCCACCCTGGCGCGCTGGCGCACGGTGTATCACGCGCAGGGCTATGCCGAGCTGGCGTTTGAAATTTTGTCGCTCTACATTGACGACATTCCAGCGGATGACTTGCGGGCGCTGTGCAACAAGACCTACACCGCCGAAGTGTTCGGCACCGGCGAGATTGTGCCGTTGCGCCACGTGGAAGACGGTTTGTGGATCGAAGCCCTGTCCAATGGCCCGACGCTGGCCTTCAAGGACATGGCGATGCAACTGCTCGGCAATCTGTTCGAATACGAACTGACCCGCCGTGGCGAGACCCTCAACATCCTGGGCGCCACCAGTGGCGATACCGGCAGTGCGGCGGAATACGCCATGCGCGGCAAGCACGGGGTGCGCGTCTTCATGACCAGTCCACAGGGCCGTATGAGCCCGTTCCAGCAGGCCCAGATGTTCAGCCTGCAGGACGACAACATCCACAACATCGCCATTCACGGCGTGTTTGACGATTGCCAGGACATGGTCAAGGCGGTCAGCAACGACCTTGAATTCAAACGCCGCTACAAGATCGGCACCGTCAATTCGATCAACTGGGCGCGTTTGCTGGCACAGGTGGTGTATTACTTTGCTGGCTACATTCAGGCCACCGAGAACAACCAGCAGAAGGTTTCCTTCAGTGTGCCGAGCGGCAATTTTGGCAATGTCTGCGCCGGCCATGTGGCACGCATGATGGGCTTGCCAATCGACAAACTGGTGGTCGCCACCAACGAAAACGACGTGCTGGACGAATTCTTCCGCACCGGCGTTTACCGGGTTCGCGGCAGTGCCGATACCCACGAGACCTCGAGTCCGTCGATGGATATTTCCAAGGCCAGCAATTTCGAGCGTTTCATTTTTGATCTGCTCGGTCGTGATGGTGCGCGCGTCAAGGCGCTGTTTGGCGACGCGCTGAGCGCGTCCGGACGTTTCGACCTGAGCGGCGATGCCCGGTTTGCCGATGCCGCCAACCGGTATGGCTTTGTCAGCGGAAAGAGCACCCACGCCGACCGCTTGGCGACCATTCGTGCCACCTGGGAGCGCCACGGTTTCCTGATTGACACGCACACTGCCGATGGCCTGAAAGTGGCGCTGGAGCAGCGCAGCCCCGGCACGCCGATGGTGGTGCTGGAGACGGCCTTGCCGATCAAGTTCGCCGCCACCATTGTCGAGGCCCTGGGCCGTGAGCCCGACCGTCCGGCCAAGTTTGTCGGCATCGAAGACCTGCCCAAGCGCGTGCTGACAATGCCGGCCGACGTGGCCGCGTTGAAGGCGCTGATTGCGCAAACTTGCGCGGTTTGAAACCAGCGGGCTCCACTGCCATGGCTAAGCCTTCCGCGCGTGCGCCGCTGATGTCTTTGCAGGATGCGCTGGCGCAGCTGCTCGCTACGGTGCAGCCGAGTACCGCTGTCGAAACGCTGGCCACGCTGGACGCTGACGGCCGGGTATTGGCCCAGGACGTGGTGTCCGAATTGCAGGTGCCGCCGCAGGACAACAGTGCCATGGATGGCTATGCGGTGCACCATGAAGACGTGCTGGCAGGGCAGCCTTTGCCGGTATTGCAGCGCATCGCCGCTGGCGCTGCGGGGCAGCCGCTGCAGCGCCCGGGTGCGGCGCGCATCTTTACCGGTGCCCCGATACCCGACGGTGCCGATGCAGTAGTGATGCAGGAAGACTGTGTCCTCAGCGAAAGCGGTATGCCGGGCGGCTTGCCCAGCGTGCAAATCCAGAGCCAGCCGTTGCCGGGCCAGTGGATTCGCCGTGCGGGCGAAGATGTGACACGGGGTGCCGTGGTGTTGTCACGCGGCAGCCGGCTTGGGCCGGCGGAAATCGGTCTGGCCGCCAGCGTCGGTTTGGCCACCTTGCAGGTGTTGCAGCGGCCCCGGGTGGCGCTGTTCTCCACCGGCGATGAACTGGTGATGCCGGGGACCCTGGCGCCCAGTGCCATGCGTCCGGGCGCCATTTACAACTCGAACCGTTTTTTCCTGCACAGCCTGCTGCGCCGGCTTGGCTGCGCGGTGACTGACCTGGGCATCGTGCCGGACCAGCGCCAGGCCACCATTGAAGCGCTGCGCAGCGCGGCGCAAGACCACGCACTGATTTTGACCAGCGGCGGTATGTCTGTTGGCGAGGAAGACCATATCAAGCCGGCGGTCCAGGCGCTGGGCCAGCTGGACTTGTGGCAGGTGGCCATGAAGCCGGGCAAGCCGTTTGCCCATGGCCGCGTGGCGAATGCCCATTTCATTGGCTTGCCGGGCAATCCGGTGTCCAGTTTTGTCACCTTTTTGCTGTTGGTACGGCCGTTCTTGCTGCGCCTGCAGGGCGTCACCCAGACCGACAGCCCGGCGCTGGAGCTGGCGGCGCATTTCGATCTGCCGCACGGCGACAAGCGCCGTGAATTCCTGCGCGTCAGGCGCAATGCACAGGGCGGACTGGACCTGTTTCCCAACCAGAGCTCGGCCGTGCTGACATCGGCGGTGTGGGGCGATGGCCTGATTGACAACCCGCCAAACCAGCCGATTCGCTACGGCGATCCGGTGCGTTACTTGCCTTTTGCCGAGTTACTGTCGTGAAAATCCAGCTACGTTACTTTGCCTCGATTCGTGAAGCCTTTGGCTGTGCCGGCGAGACCCTGCACACCCAGGCCAGCACGCTGGGCGCCTTGCGCGAAGAATTGATGGCCCGGCCCGGTGCCGGCGCGCCGGCCCTGGCACGTGGCCGCGCCGTGCGCATGGCCCTGAACCAGACCCTGTGTGATGAGTCGGCGCAGCTTAGCGAGGGCTGTGAAGTGGCTTTTTTTCCGCCCGTGACGGGCGGTTGAACGCTGGCCGCAGCACCAGCACCCTGCGTTTATGAACCCCGTACGCGTCACCATTCAGGCCGAAGATTTTGACTTGTCCGCAGAGATCGCCCGGCTGCGTGCTGGCGACGGACGGGTCGGCGCGGTGTGCAGCTTTGTCGGCACGGTGCGTGATCGCCATGGTGCGCAGTCTGGCGTGGTGCAGGCGATGGAGCTGGAGCATTACCCCGGTATGACCGAGCGTGCCATCGAGGCCATGATCGACCAGGCGCTGCAGCGCTTTGGCATTTTCTCGGCACGCGTGGTACACCGCATCGGACTGCTGCAGCCGCTTGATCAAATCGTGCTGGTGGCGGTGACCTCGGCGCACCGGGGCCAGAGTTTTCAGGCCTGTGAATTTTTGATGGACTATCTGAAAACACAGGCGCCCTTCTGGAAAAAAGAGCAGACCGCCGAAGGCGCGCACTGGGTTGACGCCCGCGTCAGCGACGACGCGGCACTGGCACGCTGGGGCATCGCTTCTTCCAACGTCGCTTGAGTTAGATCAAGCACCTACGTGCTGGCGTGTGGCTTCCCACTTGAAATCTATCGCTGCTGCCCTCACGCTGTGGTGCAGTAAGAAATTCATGATTAGGGAACACCATGCGAATCGACAAACTGACAACCAAGTTTCAGGAAGCTTTGTCTGAGGCCCAAAGTCTGGCCTTGGGCAATGACCATGCCTACATTGAACCGGCCCACCTGGTGGTGGCGATGATCCGCGGCGACGACGCGCCCAAGGCCTTGATGCGCCGTGCCGGTGTCAACGTGGCCGGCCTGCTGGCCAGCGCTGAAGACGCCGTAAAAAAGCTGCCACAAGTGCAGGGACAAGAGCAGGTCACGGTGGGCCGCGACATGGTCAGTTTGCTGCAGGCGGCAGAAAAGGAATCCATCAAGCGCGGCGACCAGTTCGTGGCCAGTGAGTTGTTCCTGCTGGCGCTGGCCGATTTCAAAGGCGAGTTTGGCAATCTGGCGCGTGCCAATGGATTGACGCGCAAGAGTCTGGAAAGCGCCATCAACGCCGTGCGTGGCGGCCAGGCGGTGGACAACGCCGATGCGGAAGAGCAGCGTGAATCGCTGAAAAAATACTGCATCGACCTGACCGAGCGCGCCCGCATGGGCAAGCTGGACCCGGTGATTGGCCGTGACGACGAAATCCGCCGCGCTATTCAGGTGTTGCAGCGCCGGACCAAGAACAACCCGGTGTTGATTGGCGAACCCGGTGTCGGCAAGACTGCCATTGTGGAAGGTCTGGCGCAACGCATTGTGGCCGGCGAAGTGCCAGACTCGCTCAAGGGCAAGCGCGTGCTCTCGCTGGACATGGCGGCCCTGCTGGCCGGTGCCAAGTTCCGTGGCGAGTTTGAGGAACGCCTGAAAAATGTATTGAAAGATTTGGCCAAGGACGAAGGCCAGACGATTGTATTTATTGACGAACTGCACACCATGGTCGGCGCCGGCAAGGCCGAAGGCGCGATGGACGCCGGCAATATGCTCAAGCCGGCGCTGGCGCGTGGCGAACTGCACTGCGTGGGGGCCACGACGCTGGACGAATACCGCAAATACATCGAGAAAGATGCGGCGCTGGAGCGCCGCTTTCAGAAAATCCTGGTCGGCGAGCCCAGCGTGGAAGCCACGATTGCCATCTTGCGTGGCCTGAAAGAGCGCTATGAGGTGCACCACGGCGTGGACATCACCGATCCGGCCATTGTGGCCGCCGCCGAATTGTCGAACCGCTACATCACCGACCGCTTCTTGCCGGACAAGGCGATCGACCTGATCGACGAAGCCGCTTCCAAGATCAAGATTGAACTCGACTCCAAGCCTGAAGTGATGGACAAGCTGGACCGGCGCCTGATCCAGTTGCAGATCGAGCGCGAGGCGGTGAAGCGTGAAAAAGACGAAGCCTCGATGAAACGCCAGGAGCTGATCAATGGCGAGATCATGGCACTGCAAAAGGAAATCGCCGACCTCGACGAAATCTGGAAAGCCGAGAAGGCCACCGCCCAGGGCAGTGCCCAGGTGCGCGAAGAAATCGACAAGCTGCGCCAGCAGATCGAGACCCTGACGCGCAAGGGCGACCTGGCCAAAGTGGCCGAGCTGCAATACGGCAAGCTGCCCGAAATGGAAAAGCGCCTCAAGGAAGCCCAGGACAAGGAAACCGGGCGCGGCAAGGCCGGTGCCGTCGGTCAGCGCCAGTTGCTGCGCACGCAAGTGGGTGCGGAAGAAATTGCTGAAGTGGTGAGCCGTGCCACCGGCATTCCGGTGGCCAAGATGATGCAGGGCGAGAAGGACAAGTTGCTGCAGATGGAAACCCGGCTGCACCAGCGCGTGGTGGGCCAGGACGAAGCGATTGGCGCGGTGGCGAATGCGATCCGGCGTTCGCGTTCGGGGCTGTCCGATCCGAACCGCCCGACCGGCTCTTTTCTGTTTCTCGGCCCCACCGGGGTCGGCAAGACGGAGTTGTGCAAGGCCCTGGCCGGCTTCCTGTTTGACAGCGAAGAGCACCTGATTCGCGTTGACATGAGCGAGTTCATGGAGAAGCACTCGGTGGCACGTCTGATTGGTGCGCCGCCGGGATATGTCGGCTACGAAGAGGGCGGTTACCTGACCGAAGCAGTGCGGCGCAAACCGTATGCGGTGTTGCTGCTCGACGAGGTCGAGAAGGCACACCCGGATGTCTTCAATGTGTTGCTGCAGGTGCTGGACGATGGCCGTCTGACCGATGGCCAGGGCCGCACCGTGGACTTCAAGAACACCGTCATCGTGATGACCAGCAATATCGGTTCACACCTGATTCAGGCCATGGTCGGACAGGACAGCGAAGACATCAAGGAAGCCGTGACCGGCGAGTTGAAGAACCACTTCCGGCCCGAGTTCCTGAACCGCATCGACGAGACCGTGGTGTTCCATGCACTGGACGCGCAGCACATTGCCGCTATCGCCAAGATCCAGTTGCAGGTGCTGGTGGCGCGCCTGGCCGCAATGGATCTGGCGCTCGAGGTGTCGGAGCCGGCCGTGGCCGAATTGGCCAAGGTCGGATTCGATCCGGTGTTTGGTGCACGGCCGCTGAAGCGCGCGATCCAGCAGCGCATTGAAAATCCGCTCGCCAAGTTGCTGCTGGAAGGGCGCTTCCCGCCCAAGGCGGCGATTCGGGTGGATGTTGATCCAATCCAGTCACCGGGGCAGTTCAGCTTCCACTGAGGCGGCGCGGCGCGCAGCGCTGTCGCGCAGGGTGCAGCGGAATCGGCCGGTAGCGGCTAAGATTCCGCGCATGCAAAACGACACTACCGCGCCGCTGCGCCAGGATGCCTCTGTGATTGGTCTGGTCGGACTGGCGCACGCCAGTTCGCACTTTGGGCATTTGCTGCTGCCGTTGATGTTTCCGGTGTTCATGAAAGAGTTCGGATTCAGTTTTTCTGAACTCGGTCTGCTGATGAGCATTTTCTTTGTGGTGTCTGGCGTCGGCCAGGCCTGCGCGGGCTTTGTGGTGGACCGACTCGGCGCGCGGCCCTTGCTGTTTTTGGCGTTGGCGATTTTTGCGCTGGCTTGCTTCCTGGCGTCCAGCGTGCAGGGCTATGTCGGCCTGCAATTGGTGGCGGCGCTGGCCGGACTTGGCAATGCCACCTTCCATCCGGTGGACTTCACGATTTTGAATCAGCGCGTGTCCACGGCGCGGCTGGGCTATGCCTTCAGCGCGCACGGTCTGACTGGCAATTTGGGCTGGGCCGCAGCGCCGGTATTTTTTGCCTTTTTCTCAGCGCTGCTGGGCTGGCGTAATGCCTATCTGGCGGCGGCGCTGATGTATGCGGCAGTCCTGCTGCTGATGGTGCTGTACCGGGAGCGTTTGCAGACCCAGGCCGCGCACCACATGGCGCGCGCTGCCGCGGCGCCGGTCGAACATGCGATGGCCTTCATGAAGTTGCCGGTGGTCTGGTGGTGCTTTGGTTTTTTCCTGCTGTCGACCATGACGCTGGCGGTGGTGCAAAGTTTTTCGGTGTCGATTCTGCAAGCCATGCACGGCGTCAGTTTTGAAGCGGCGACCTTGACGCTGACCGGCTATATGCTGGCCGGTGCGTTGGGTGTCTTTGTTGGCGGCGTAGTGGCCACACGGGTACAGCACAGTGATCGCGTGGTGGCCTTGGCGATGAGCGCTGGAGCGGCGTTGCTGGCCTTGTGCGGCACCGGCTGGCTCGGCGCCAGTGCGACCATGGTGATTTTGGCCGGTACCGGATTTGCCATCGGCATCGGTGGCCCCTCGCGCGACATGATGATCAAGAAGGCCACGCCCAAGGGCGCTACCGGGCGCGTCTATGGGCTGGTGTATTCGGGGTTGGACACCGGCTTTGCGATTTCACCGCTGGTGTTTGGCGGACTGATGGACCATGGCTGGTATGGCGCCACGCTGGTGGGTGCGGCCGTGGTGTTGCTATTGAGTGTGGTGGCGGCGCTGGGGGTGGGGCAGCGAACGCCGGCGCATGTGCCTTTGGCGCGCACATGAAAAAGGGCCGGTAACAACCGGCCCTGGTGCGGGATCGCGCAGCGTCTGAATTACTTCAGGTGCTTGCCGATCAGACCAGCCATCTCGAACATGGAAACTTGGGCTTTGCCGAAGACTTCCTTGAGCTTGCCATCAGCATTGATGTTGCGCTTGTTGGCGGTGTCTTGCAGGCCGTGTTTCTTGATGTAGGTCCACAGCTTGCTGACCACTTCGGTACGCGGCAGGGCGGCAGCGCCGACCACTGCAGCCAGAGCGGCGCTAGGCGTCATGGCTTTCATGAATGCAGCGTTCACAGTGCGCTTTTTGGCGGGCGCCTTGGCGGCGACTTTCTTTGCGGGAGCTGCTGCCTTCTTAGCGGGGGCAGCGGCCTTCTTCGCTGGAGCTGCTGCCTTCTTGGCAGGCGCTGCTGCCTTCGGTGCTGCTACTTTTTTCGCTGGTGCCGCTTTCTTGGCCGGGGCGGCTTTCTTTGCAGGCGCGGCTTTTTTCGCCGGTGCCGCCTTTTTTGCAGTTGCCATGATTGATTGTCCTTCTAGAAGTTGATTAATCACCAGTGAAAATCTGCCTTCCTACTGGTATGCCGGATGCTACTGGAGAAAAAGGCCGTTTCCAAGCGGGAAATTACTTTTTTCACTCGAGAATGTTGTTTTTTCCATTGGAGAATCACAGCTACCAATCAAAAGGAGTGCAAAGCATGACAAACCCGTTCGCCACCTGTGACCTGTGTGATGTTTATAAAGCCGATTCCTCTGGCGACTTCCGTGTGTTGCCACCGGTGTTCAAGGATTTTGGTCAGGTGAAAAAGTTCAGTGGCCCGGTGGTCACTATCAAGTGTTTCGAGGACAACAGCCTGGTCAAGGCGGCAGTGGATGCGCAAGGTTGGCGCGACACGCCGCAGGGCCGTGTAGCGCAGGTGCTGGTGGTGGATGGCGGTGCCTCGCTGCGGCGTGCGCTGCTGGGCGGCAATCTGGGTGCGGCGGCGGCACGCAATGGCTGGGCGGGTGTGGTGATCGACGGCTGTGTGCGTGACAGCGCTGAATTGGCAACGCAGGCAGTAGGCATCCGCGCCCTGGCGCCCATGCCCTGGCCCACCGAAAAGCGCAATGAGGGCCAGCGCGATGTGGCAGTGCAAATTCAGGGCGTCTGGGTGCGCCCAGGTGACTGGCTGTATGCCGATGAAGACGGCATCGTGGTGGCCAGCAAGGCGCTGGTCTAGCCCCTCGTGCCGCACACCGTCTTAGGGCGGTGGTGGCGCTTGCAGCGGGTCGCTGCGGCCCTCGGGCAGGGTCGCCAGCAGCACGCCCAGCAGCGCGCAGGCGAAGGCCAACATCTGCAGGCCGCTGACAGGCTCGCCCAACACCAGAATACCGACCAACGCAGCGGCTACCGGCAACATTACGGTGAAGACGCCGGCATGTGCTGCCGGCACGTGGCGCAGTCCGCTCATCCATAACCAGACCGTCCAGACGCTGGCAGCGAGTGCGTAAAACACCAGCAGCAGCCAGGAGCTCGCAGCGACCTGCTCGAAGTGGAAGTGCCAGGCGGCGTAGAGCCCCAGTGGCGTCATCAGCACCAGGCCCCAGAGATTGATCAATGCGGAAATGCGCTTCGGGCTGAGGCTGCCGGTGAGTTTTTTTCCGACTACGGCGTAGATGGCCTCGCACAGCACTGCGGCAAACACCAGCAGATTGCCGAGCCAGGCCTGCGTTTGTGGTGCATCAGCACTGGCGGATGCCGGTGCGACCTTGGCCCAGGCCAGCAGTCCGATGCCAGCAGCGCCACATGCGACCGCGCCCCAGACGCGCGGGCTGATGTGCTCTTTCAGCAGCAGCCAGCTCAACAGTGCCACCACCGCCGGAATGCAGGCCATGATGACGCCGGCTGAGACGGCGCTGCTCAGGCTCACGCCGTACAGCATGCAGATGGAAAACAGAAAGTTGCCGAAGAAGGATTCCAGAAATACCAGTCGCCGGGTGGTCGGCGTCATGGCGGGCTCCGAAGCGTGGGGGCGGATCCAGTGCAGCATCGCCAGCGCCGCGATCGCGAAGCGCAGCCAGGCCAGCAGAAATACCGGCAGCACCGCGACCAGCGGGCGCGACAGCGCCACATAACTGCCGACCAGCGTCATGCTGAGGGCCAGAAATCCGTAGGCAAGCCAGCGGTTCAGTGGGGTGGCAGAGGGCATGTTTCAGGCGGGGCGTTGGTGCTGCGGTGGGGGGTGGCGGAGGCAGGCAAGCCTACACCAAGTTATGCCGTGCAGGGCGGTCAGCTGATCCCTGGGCCGGGTCCGAATTGGCACCAGCACGCGGTGGCCGGCTGCGTTAAGGTTGAACACTCGCACCACTATCGATTCCGGGGAACCTATGGCCATTGGACAATTTGCATTCGCCAGTAACAGCAACCGTTTTCTCGCCGCACCGGCGCTGACGGCGCAGCCATTTGCGCTGGCCGGCATTCCGTTTGACGGCGCCGTGACGAACCGTCCTGGCGCGCGGTTCGGGCCGCAGGAAATTCGCCGCGCGTCGCTGATGTTGTGTGATGGTATTCACCCGTATTTCGATGTCAGTCCGCTGGACTACCTGGGCGACGCAGGCGACATGTTGTTGCCGAATGCATCGCCCCTGGTGCAGGTGCGCCAGGCAATTGAAACCCAGGCAGCGGCGCTGATGGCGCGCTCGCACTGCGTGTTTCTGGGTGGAGACCATTCGGTGACCTTGCCTCTGCTGCGCGCTTTGCATGCGCGCCATGGCGCCCTGGCGCTGGTCCATTTCGACGCCCATTGCGATACCTGGGAAGACCATTTCGGCGAACCTTCTGGCCATGGCACTTGGACCTATGAGGCGCTGCAGGAAGGCCTGGTTGACAAGCACAAGGCGGTGCAGATTGGCATCCGCTCCAGTGGCGCGCGTGCGGCACGTGAATATGTCAAGGACCAGGGTGGCCTGATTTATACCGCGCGTGACCTGCGCGGCAAGGATGGCAGTTTGCTGCAGGACATCATTGGCCAGATCCGCCAGCGCATTGGTGATACGCCGTGTTATCTGACGTTGGACATCGACTGCCTGGACCCGGCTTTTGCACCCGGCACCGGTACGCCTGAGCCGGGCGGCATGACCAGTTCCCAGGTGATGACTTTGTTGGAAGAACTGGCACCGCTGAATTTTGTCGGTATGGACTGTGTTGAAGTGGCGCCGGCCTATGACCACGCCGAGCTCACCAGCAATGCCGCCGCGCAATTTGTCTGGACCTATTTGTGTGGCCAGATCGCCAAAACCGGAGCGCGCCATGCTGCTTGACTCCGACACCCAGCTGAATCAGCGCAGCTACTACGAAGCCAGCGTCGAGCGTGGGCCGCTGTTGCCGCCACTGCTGGGCGAGCAGCGTTTTGACGTGGTGGTGGTGGGCGCTGGTTTTGCCGGCCTGTCGGCAGCCATTGCGCTGGCGCGGCGCGGCTATTCGGTGGCGGTGCTGGAGGCCGATCGGATCTGCAGCGGGGCCTCCGGGCGCAACGGTGGGCAGGCGATTATTGGCTATGCCAGCGACCAGGCGCCGTTTGAGCAACAGCTGGGCCGCGAAGACGCACGGCGCGCCTGGGACATGTCGCTGCAGGCGATTGACCTGATCGGGCAACGCATTGCCGATTTCGATATTGCGTGCGACTGGGTGAGTGGCTATCTGTACGTCGCCGATTCAGCGCGCAAGGCGCGCGCGCTGGAGGCCGATATGCAGGCGATGCAACAGGACTACGGCTTCGCAGTCGAGTTTGCCCATGGTGCGCAGGTGCAGCAGCACATCCAGAGTCCCTTGTATTGCGCGGCCGCGTATGAAACCAAGTCGGGGCATTTGCATCCGCTGAAGTACGGGCTCGGACTGGCCCGCGCTGCGCGGTCGCTGGGTGTGCAGATATTTGAAAGTTCGCCAGTGCGCCATATCCGCCGTGGCGAGCGCATGACGCTGGAAACCGACCAGGGTTCCGTGAATGCGGCGTTCGGCGTGCTGGCTGGCAATTGCATGCTGGGCGAATATGCCCCCGATGCGGCGCCCGAACTGGCGCCCCGCATCATGCCGGTGGGCACCTACATCATTGCGACAGCACCGCTGTCGGAAGAGTTGTGCCAGCGCCTGATACCGCGCAACGCGGCGGTCTGCGACAACAATTTTGTGCTCGACTATTTCCGCCTGAGTGCCGACCGGCGCCTGCTGTTCGGCGGACGCGTGAGCTATTCCACGCGCACGCCGGCACAGCTTAAGGAAGTCATGGCAACACGCATGGGCCAGGTATTCCCGGCCTTGCGCCAGACGCCGGTGGAGTTTGTCTGGGGTGGCTTTGTCGACATCACCATGAACCGGGCGCCCGACTTTGGTCGCCTGGGCAGCAACCTGTATTACCTGCAAGGGTTCAGTGGCCACGGCGTGGCGTTGACAGGCTTGGCTGGTGAATTGTTGGCCGAGGCAGTGGCTGGCCAGGCCGAGCGCTTTGATGTGTTCGCACGCCTGCAACACCACCAGTTTCCAGGTGGCCACTTGCTGCGCACGCCGAGCCTGGTGCTGGGCATGGCCTACCACCGGCTGATGGATGCGCTGCGCTAGCGCAGCGCATGCACAGCGCAGCTGTAGCGTTAGTCCAGTAACGCCAGTTCGCTCTGGATCGCGCGTGCCAGCACCGGGCCGTATCGCTCAATCGCCGCCAGCGGCGCGTAGCCATAGCCAATCACCAGACCGCGCGCATCGTTGCGGTGCACACAGTAGGCGCTGAGGGCGCGCACCGTCAGGCCAAGGTTGCCAATGCGCAATGCCAGGGCCTTGTCGTCGAGCTGGTTCGGCAGGCGCAAACACAGGTGCAAGCCTTGCTCGGCGCCACTGATGTGGGCGTGCTGTCCCAGGCAGGGTTGCAGGGCTTGTAACAGGCATTCGCGCCGTTGCGCATAGCTGTGGCGGGCGCGGCGCAGGGCGCTGGCAAAGTGGCCCAGTTCGATGAATTCGGCCAGCGCCGCCTGCAAGGGCATCTGGCCGGGCCGGTTCAGGTCGTAATGGGCTTGTTTGAAGGCGGCGACCAGGCGTTTTGGTACTACCAGATAACCGAGCTTGAGGCCGGGGTAGAGTACCTTGGAAAACGAACCCAGGTAGAGCACGCGCTGGTCCTGGTCGAGTCCGGCCAGCGAAGACAGCGGCGGGCCGCTGAAACGGAATTCGCTGTCATAGTCGTCCTCCAGAATCCAGGCGTCATGGCGCCCGGCGATGGTCAGCAATTGTTGTCGCCGCGGCAGTGACATCACGGCACCCGTGGGGTACTGGTGCGAGGGGGTGGTGTAGATCAGGCGCGGCGCATGGTTTTCGTCGGCCGGAGTCGGGGCAATGCCGTGCTCGTCCACCGCAATTGCGTGGGTGTGCAGGCCGGTGGCCATGAAGGCCTTGACCGCGCCCCAATAGGCCGGGTCTTCCAGCCAGACCGTGTCGCCATGGTCGGCCAGCAGCTGTGCGCACAGCTCCAGCGATTGCTGGGTGCCGCTGGTGATGATGACCTGGTCCACTTCCAGCGGCACGCTGCGAAACACGCGCAGGTAGTCGGCCACAGCGCGGCGCAGTGGGGCGTGGCCACCCGAATAGCTGTAGTCCAGCATTTCCGGATAGGTCATGCGCCAATGCTTGTTTTGCAAGCGCTGCCAGAGCGCCACCGGGAAGGCGCTGAAGTCGGCAATGCCGGGTGTGAAGGGCTGGATTTCGAGCTGGTTGGCGCAAAACGTGGTGGACAAGGCGGTGCCTCGGCGCGACAGACGCGGCAGGTGCGTGGGAATGTGCGAGTTGCGCGCGCGCGCCTGGCTGCGCGGCAGGTTTTCATTGATGTAGGTGCCACTGCCAACGCGGCTCAGCAAATAGCCTTCCACGGCGAGCTGGTTCAGCGCCGCGACCACGGTATTGCGTGAGAGTTTCAGGTCTTGTGTAAGCTCCCGGCTCGAGGGCAGGCGGTCGCCGGCGGCGAGCTTTCCGTCCAGGATGGCGCGGCGCATGGCCTCGTAGAGTTGCCGGTGCAGGGGCATGTTGTCCTGCTGGCTCAGGCGTGCCATTTCGGTGAGTAATAGTTCTGACAGCATATTTTGTTGGAATGTGGTCGCATGGCAACTGGCACCATGCGCTTAGTTCAAATGGCTCCGGTGGAGGTCCAATTCTGCAACACAATGGCGCAAAGAATACGGAGACAAGCATGAATAAACCAGCGTCACTGGTTTGGTTGCCCGCGGACCATCGTCTGCTCGGCAATGCGGACAACACGATGCCATTCCTGGTGCTCGGCGACAAATATGCGCGGGCACTGAAAGTTAATGCACAGCTGCAACCGGTGCTGTTCCCGCTCGCTGAGGCGGCACAGATCGATGCGCTTTTGGACCTGGTCGATGGCGTGATGTTGACCGGTTCGCCCTCCAATGTGCATCCCTCACATTTTGGCGCCGACGTTACCGACCCCTGCCTGCCACTGGACCCGGAGCGCGATGTCCTGACCCTGGCACTGGTGCGCAGCTGCGTGCAGCGCAGCATTCCGCTGTTGGGTATTTGCCGCGGCTTTCAGGAAATCAACGTCGCCTTGGGCGGAAGTCTGCACCAGCAGGTGCAGGACTTGCCCGGCCACCTCGACCACCGCCACGCCCAAGGCCAAAGTTACGACGTGCAATATGGTCCGGCCCACGCAGTGCGCTTCGTGCCTGGTTCCGCGTTTGCCGCTTGGGCCGGTGCCGAGGTCGCCCAGGTGAATTCATTGCATGGCCAGGGTATTGACCGGCTGGCACATGGATTGCGTGCCGTTGGCCATGCGCCGGATGGATTGGTGGAGGCGTTTGAAGTGGAAGGCGCCCGGACCTTTGCCTACGCAGTGCAATGGCATCCGGAATGGCGCACTTCGGAGAACGCCTTTTATTCGGCCATATTTAATGCTTTCGGTGCTGCCTGCCGTGCGCGCAATCTGCAGCGCACGGTGGTGCCGGGGCAAGTGTAGAACGCTGATATTCAGCACAAGGAGTACGTATGAGCGATGGAAAAACAATGAACTTCAACGACCTGGAACAGTGGTTGAACGAACGCCGGGTCACGGAAATTGAATGCCTGGTGCCCGACTTGACGGGTGTTGCGCGGGGCAAGATTTTGCCGCGTGCCAAATTCACCGAGGACCGTGGTATGCGCTTGCCGCAGGCCATTGTGGCGATGGGCGTGACCGGCGAGTTCCCGGAGAGCGGCCCCTATTTTGATGTGATTGAACCGACCGACCGCGACATGCAGTTGCGGCCCGATCCGTCCACGGTGCGCATCGTGCCCTGGGCCACCGATCCAACCGCGCAGGTGATTCACGATTGCTTTGACCACGAAGGCAAGCTGGTGCCCTTTGCACCACGCAGCGTGCTGCGCCGTGTCTGCGACCTGTTTGCCGCCGAAGGCCTGCAGCCGATCGTGGCGCCGGAACTGGAGTTTTACCTGACCGCCCGTAACACCGATCCGAACACGCTGCTGCGCGCTCCGGTGGGCCGCAGCGGCCGGGCCGAAACCTCGCGCCAGGCTTATAGCATCGACGCGGTGAATGAGTTTGACCCGCTGTTCGAAGAAATTTACGACTACAGCGACAAGATGGAACTGAATGTCGACACACTGATTCACGAAGTCGGTGCCGGCCAGATGGAAATCAACTTCTTCCACGCCCAGCCGCTGGGCCTGGCCGACGAAGTGTTCTTCTTCAAGCGCACCGTGCGCGAGGCCGCGCTGCGCCACGATATGTATGCCACCTTCATGGCCAAGCCGATTGCCGGCGAGCCAGGCAGTGCCATGCACGTGCACCAGAGTTTGATTGACGTTGCTACGGGCAAGAATGTGTTTAGCAATGCCGACGGCACGCCGTCGGAAATGTTTATGCACTATATCGGTGGCCTGCAGCGCTACATTCCGGCAGCCATGGTGCTGGTGGCACCGTATGTGAACAGCTACCGTCGCCTGTCGCGCAACACTGCGGCGCCGATCAATATCGAATGGGGTTATGACAACCGCACGGTCGGTATCCGTTCGCCGATTTCTTCGCCGGCAGCACGCCGTGTGGAAAACCGCGTGATTGGTGCCGATGCCAATCCGTATGTGGCCATGGCCATGACGCTGGCCTGCGGTTACCTGGGCATCAAGAACAAGATCAAGCCGAAGCCGGAAATGAAGGGCGATGCCTATCTGTCGCCTTATGCCTTGCCGCGCAGTCTGGGCGAAGCGCTGGACTGGCTGCGCAAGGAATCGGACCTGCACGAAGTGCTGGGCCGCGAATTCATCACCGTGTATTCCGAAATCAAGGAACTCGAGTTTGACGAATTCATGAAGGTCATCTCGCCCTGGGAACGTGAGCACTTGTTGCTGCACGTCTGATCCCGCCACCGAAACATCGCCCCCCATTGCCACCACCTAGCAAAGAGATTGATATGCAAACAGAAGTTGATACCAAAACCATCCAGGCCCTGGACAGTGCCCACTTTCTGCACCCGTTCACGGACTTCAAGGACCTGAACCAACGCGGTGCCCGCGTTATTACCAAAGCGCAGGACATTTATGTCTGGGATTCTGAAGGCAAGAAGATTCTCGATGCCATGAGCGGCTTGTGGTGCGTCAATGTCGGTTATGGCCGCAAGGAAATTGCCGATGCCGCAGCCCAGCAAATGATGACGCTGCCGTACTACAACGCCTTTTTCCAGACCACCAATGTGCCGGCGGTGCAACTGGCGGCCAAGCTGGTGTCGCTGGCACCCAAGATTGGCGACCGCAGCTTTGAGCATGTGTTCTATTCCTCCAGCGGCAGCGAGAGCAATGACTCCAATGTGCGCATGGTGCGCCGCTACTGGGACCTGCTCGGTCAGCCGCAGCGCAAGGTGATTATTGGCCGCATCAACGGCTATCACGGCAGCACCATGGCCGGTGCATCGCTGGGTGGCATGAGCGGTATGCACGCGCAGGGCGATTTGCCGATTCCCAATATCACGCACATTGACCAGCCGTATTACTTTGAAAAAGCACTGCCGGGTGAGACTGCGGCTGAATTCGGGGTGCGGGCGGCGGGCTGGCTGGAAGCCAAAATTCTGGAAGTTGGCGCTGACCGGGTGGCGGCGTTCATCGCCGAGCCGGTGCAGGGCGCTGGTGGCGTGATTATTCCGCCGGACAGCTACTGGCCGGAAATTCAGCGCATTGTGGACAAGTACGGAATCTTGCTGATCAGCGATGAAGTGATCTGCGCCTTTGGTCGCCTGGGCCACTGGTTCGCCTATGAAAAATTTGGCTATAAGCCGGACCTGGTGACTTTCGCCAAGGGCATCACCAGTGGCTATGTGCCGCTCGGCGGCGTGATGGTCGGCAACCGCGTAGCCAAGGTGCTGATAGAGCAGGGCGGTGAGTTCAACCATGGCTATACCTATAGCGGTCATCCGGTGGCGTGCGCCGTGGCACTGACCAATTTGCAGATCATGGAGCGTGAAAACCTGGTCGATAAGGTGAAGAATGACCTGGGTCCCTATCTGGCGCAATGCTTTGCCAAGCTGCAGCAACACCCGCTGGTTGGCGATGCCCAGACCTGCGGATTTGTCGGCGGTCTGGTGCTGGTGAAAAACAAGGCCACCAAAGCCATGTTTGACTCTGCACTGGGTGTGGGCATGGTCTGTCGCGGGCACTGTTTTGGCAACGGTCTGATCATGCGCGCCGTGGGCGACCGGATGATTATTGCGCCGCCGCTGTGCATGAGCCGCGCGCAGGTCGATGAAATGATGGAATTGATAACAAAATGCCTGGATTTGACCTATGCCGACGCGCAGAAAAATGGTTGGCTGGCATAGGGATTGCGTGTGTGTTTACTGGGCGTTTGTAGTATTAACATCTGCCTTTGCGCAGCCCGTTCGTTGGTTATAGGCCGGTGACGCGCATAGACCGTGTGTCCTGACTATTTTTCTTGAACCCTAGGAGATCTAACTTGAATAAATTTTTCGGTATCAAATTGGTAAGCAAACTCCTCGGCGGGTTGGCTTTTGCAGGTTTGCTGACATGCGCAGCCAGTCCCGCCGTCGCAGACGAAGAGAAGGTGTTGAACATCTACAACTGGTCGGACTACATCGGTGAAGACACGATTGCCAATTTCGAAAAGGAAACCGGCATCAAGGTCCGTTACGACACCTTTGACAGCAACGAAACCCTGCACGCCAAGCTGGTCGCTGGCAAGACCGGTTACGACATCGTGGTGCCGTCCTCCAACTGGGGCAAGATCCAGAGCGAGGG
>CAIUDG010000166.1 GCA_903897925.1 uncultured beta proteobacterium
CGATCTAGTGAAAAAGTAGAGTTAAAAAGTAGAGTTGAAAAGTAGAGTGAATATAGAGTGAAAAAGAAGAGTGAAAAAGTAGAGTGAAAAGGACAAAAGCAAGCGCGCAACGCAACGAATGCCAACAAAGCAGGAGGAAAAGGACAAAAGCAGGCGCGCAACGCAGCGAACGCCAACAAAGCAGGAGGAAAAGGACAAAAGCAGGCGCGCAACGCAACGAACGCCAACTAAGCAGGAAGAAGAGACCAAGAGCAGGCGCGCAACGCAGCGAACGCCAACAAAGCAGGAGGAAAAGGAAAAAAGAAGACGCTCAGGCCTCAGACCGCCAGATCGCCATCCACAAAAGCCCGCAACTCCCCGGGCGCCATAGCGATCCAATTCTCATTGGTAGTCAGCGGCTCCGTGACAACAATCGCCTGCTTATCGTCCGGCCCGTTCAACTCGGACAAATCGACACTGACGTCCTCGTCCTTCAACCGCACCTCGCTGAACGGATACTTCCGCAAAACGTAATGCAACTTGGTACTGGCATGCGCCCACAGCGCCTGCCCATTGCTCAGCAAAAAGTTAAAAGTACCGTGGCGCGCAATTCTCGGCGCTAACTCGGCCAGCGTCTTGCTCAGCTCCTCAACCGAAGGCACACTCGCATGCGACTTGTTGAACTCCTGCATCAGCCAGCAAAAAGCCAGCTCGCTATCGGTGCTGCCCACCGGACGGAAGGTGCCATGCAGCGGCGGATTGAAATCTTTCAGGTCGCCATTGTGGGCAAAAAACCAGTAACGCCCCCACAACTCACGCACAAACGGATGGCAATTTTCCAGCGTCACCGCGCCGACCGTGGCCTTGCGCACATGCGCCACCACGTTGTGGCTTTTGATCGGATAGGTGCGCAGCATCTGCGCAATCGGCGAGCTCGCCGCGCTCTCTTTGTCGACAAAATGCCGGGCGGCACGCCCCTGCTGGGCTCCGTCGCTCTCAAAGAAGGCAATGCCCCAGCCATCGGAGTGGTGGTCGGTGCAGCCGCCGCGCTGTGAGAAGCCGGTGAAACTCAGCGTCAGACTTGCCGGCAGGCGGCTGTTCATCCCTAGGAGTTGGCACATGCAAACAGTTTACATCCTTGCTGGTGCCGGAAATGGCAATCTTCAGGAACGCGGTTCGGACCAGAGCTTGCCGCCTGTAGCCCAGTTTTCGCGCTTCACGTCGGTGATCAGAATGTCTACTGAGTCGGGTGAGCCGCCGAGGATTTCGACCGTGACGCGGGTGATGGCCTCGGCCAGTTTTTTCTTCTGTTCGACGGTGCGCCCTTCGAGCATTTCGACGTGGTAGGTAGGCATTTATTTCCTTAACGATGGCAGGCCGGTTGGTGTGGCGGCCATGCGCGCAGTTTAGACTGCGGGGATTGTATGGAGGGAGCGCCGGTTTTGCGCCAGTTAATTTCGAATTTGCTTGCTACGTATCCGTTGTCGCCGCGCTGGCGCTGGGCCCTGTTGGCCGTGTTCGTTGCGCATTGGGCGCTCGGGGCAGCGCTAGGCCTGTCGGTCGATGAGGCGCATTACGCGCTGTATGCGGCGCACCCGGCGTTGAGCTATTTTGACCATCCGCCGCTGGTCGGCTGGGTCCAGTGGCCGCTGGTGGCGCTGAATGCGCCGACCGCCGTGCTGCGGCTGCTTCCGGGTCTGCTGTGGTTGTTGACCATGCTGTTGGTGTACCTGCTGGCACTGCGCCTGGGCACGGGCGACGCGGCGCAGCGCGCGCGTGGCGGCGTCGGGGCGCTGCTGGTGCTGTTGCTGGCGCCCTTGCTGCACATTCTGGGCATCGGTCTGTTGCCGGATACCTTGCTGATGGTGTTGTCAGTGGCACTCATGCTGCAGACCCTGCGCATGATGGAAATGGACGCCGAGCAAGTGCGCCGTCCCGCGCCCTGGCTGATGCTGGGCCTGCTGCTGGGTCTGGCCGGGCTGAGCAAATACACCGCCATCTTCACGGCGCTCGCCGTTGCCCTGTGCTTGTTGTGGGCGCATGGTCTGTCGCTGCTGCGCAGTGGCTGGCTCTGGATCGCCTGCCTGCTGGCCTTGTTGCTGATCAGCCCGGTGCTGATCTGGAATGCGCAGCACCAGTGGATTTCCTTTGTCTACCAGTTGCGCCACGGTGCTGGCGGTGGCTGGCGCCTGCTTGAGGAAACGCGCTTCTTGCTGGTTCAGCTGCTGTCCTATGGCGCCTTGCTGTGGTTCGGCCTGCCTGGCGTGTCGCTGGTGGCGCCCGGCAAGCGCTGTTTGTTGGCCTTTTTTGTGTTGCCGTTTGCGCTGCTGGCGCTGATGGCCGGGGGCGGCTCGAGTTTGCCGCACTGGACCGCGCCGGCCTGGGTTGCACTGGCGCCGTTTGCGGGTATCGCACTGGCGGCGCGCCCCCGCCGTGGTGCTGGCGTGCGTTTGCTGGCCGGCTTGCAATGGTTGGCCTGCCTGGCATTGCCGGCCTTGCTGCTGAGCGCCGGCATGCCCTGGATGGAAGGTAAGGTGGCCAGTGCCCAGTCTTCCGATCCACCGAACCCGTTTGCCGACCTGCATGGCTGGGACGCCGCCGGCGCACGGGCGCTGGAGCTGGCGCGGCAGCATGGACTCGACAGTGTGGCGGTGCAAAACTGGACCCTGGCCAGCCGCATTGGCTGGTACGCCCGGCCGCTGAAGGTGCGGGTGTTGGAAGACCGCTTTGACCAGTTCGATTTGTGGGCTGGCAAATTGCCGGTCGGTGGCAGCGCCTTGCTGGTTGATTGGTCACAACTGCCCTACCAGACGCCTTTGGGTGCCCATGGGTTCGCGCAGTGCCAGACACTGGAGCGCCTGGATGTGCAGCGCTTTGGCTTTGCGCTGGCGCATTTTGATTTTTATGCCTGCAGCGGCTGGTCCGGCCAAGCCCAGCCCATGCTCAAACCGGCCGCCGGAGCCACGCCATGAGTCGTCTGTCTGTTGCCATGTTCCCATTGCGCTTGTGGCTGTTGCCGCTGGGGTTGTTTGTTCTGGCGGCGCCGTTGTGGCTGCATGTCTGGGAACCCGCCATGTTCCTGGCCTTGAACCACTGGTGCGGGCCGGTGGCGGCGCCGATCTGGACCGGCTTGTCGATGCTCGGCAACGGCTGGGCGCTGCTGGCGCTTGCTTCGCCACTGCTGCTGCTGGCGCCGCGCCTGATGTGGGCGCTGCTGTGCGCGGCACCGTTTGCGGTGCTGTTCGCGCGCAGCGGCAAAGGCTGGATTGTCAGTCCGCGTCCAGCGGCGGAAATCGACAACAGCCAGATGCGCATCGTTGGTGAGGTGTTGCACAACGTGTCGATGCCGTCTGGCCACACCACGACCGCGTTTGCCGTAGCAACGGCAATTTTCTTTGCCCTGACGCCGCAGCAGCGCCGCGCGCATGGCTGGATTTTTTTGCTGGCGCTGGGTACCGGCTTGTCGCGCATTGCGGTCGGCGCGCACTGGCCGGGCGACGTGGCGGTGGGCATGGGCCTGGGGTGGTGGGCCGGCTTGCTCGGTAATGTGCTGCTGGCGCGGGTGCCGGCGCGCTGGTCTGAGCCCACGCACTGGGCTTTGCGCGCCGTCGCCGTGTTGGTTGCCGCGGCGGTCTATGTGCTGCTCACCGATCAGATCGACTTTGACGAAAACGCGCCGGCGCAGCTGGTGCTGGCAGCGCTGGCTTCGCTGGCCTTGCTGCTGTTTGCAAGGCGCAGCGCCAGATCGCTCAGGGCGCGGTAGGCGGCGCCAGCTGCCGGGTCCCAGTGGCTGACGGCGCTGGCCTGGCGCGTAACTGCAGCCAGGTCGCCGCGCGCCGCCGGCCCGGTCAGTGCCGCTGCGGGTCCCAGGCGCGTGATGTTGGCAACGGCGTTGTGCAGCAAGGCCTGGCGCAGGTCCGGCAGCAGTTCTGCCGGTACCCCGCTGGCGCTCCAGGCGGCTTCGGCAGTGGCTTGCAACACCGGCAGGAAGTTGGTGGCGAATACCGCTCCCGCGTGGTAGAGCAGCTTGTTCTGTGCGGCGATGTCAAAACAGCGTGCCCCAATGGCACTGAAGGCTGCGTGCAATACGGCCCGTGTGCTGGCTTCGCCTTCCAGTGCGCAGGGCGTGCCGGGAAATTGCTGGCTGGCGCTGTGTGCCGACGTGAAACTCAGCAGGCAATGGGCGCTGGCGCAGCGCCAGCCGCACGCTTGCAGGGCTGCCAGTGCGCTCGAATCCAATGCGCCGCTGCAGTGGAAAATGCTGCTGGCGGGCGCTTCGCTGGCGGCCAGTAGTGCCGCATTCTCGGCAATGGCGGCGTCGGGTACCGCCAGCATCCAGACGTCGGCGTTGCGCATGCTGCCAAGATCGCTGACGGGCCGGCCTGCGCCAATGAAGGTACAGGCGGCTGCGGCGCTGTCGGCGCTGCGGGTCAGCACGTCCTGAACCGTGAAATAGCCGTGCTGCTGCCAGCGCCGGGCCAGGGTCTGGCCGACCCGTCCGGCGCCAATCAGGTTGAGTGTGGCCATGGCTGTCGCTCCTTGCAATGCGCAGATACCTGGTGTCAGATCAGCAGCGGCGCTTCCTGCATCGCTTCCAGTTGTTCTTCCAGCATCTGCACCTGGCCCTGCCAGTAGTCGCTGCTGCCGAACCACGGAAAGTTGGCCGGGAAAGTCGGGTCGGCCCAGCGCCGGGCCAGCCAGGCGCTGTAGTGCACCAGGCGCAGCGTGCGCAGTGGTTCGATCAGCGCCAGCTCGGCATGGTCGAACGGCCGCACCTGCTCATAGCCGTCGACCAGGATGCCGAGTTGGCGGCTGCGCTGCTGCCGGTCGCCACTGAGCAGCATCCACAGGTCTTGCACCGCCGGCCCCATGCGGGCATCGTCCAGGTCGACAAAGTGCGGTCCGGCGCCGACGGCGGCGTCAGAGGGCGTCCACAAAATATTGCCCGGGTGGCAGTCGCCGTGCAGGCGCAGGATGCCAATGCCGCCGCTGCCCGGGTTTTGCAGTGTTGGATAGGCGCTGATGGCGTCGATGGCGCGGGTCACGCCCCGGGTCCAGGCCGATTGCACGTCGAGCGGAATCTGGTCGTGTGCCAGCAGCCATTCCATGGGCTCAATGGCAAAGGTTTGCACATTCAGCGCCGGGCGCACGGCAAAGGGCTGGCGCGCGCCGACACGGTGCAGCCGGGCCAGCAGGCGGCCAATCCATTCCAGCACTTCGGCGTCGTCGAGTTCGGGTGGGCGTCCGCCGCGGCGTGGGCTGACGCTGAAGCAAAAGTCGCCGAACTGGTGCAGCGTGCTGCCCTGGATGCTGAGCGGGCCGATCATCGGCACTTCGTAGTCCATCAGTTCAGCGGCGAACTGGTGTTCTTCCAGAATTTGCGCCTCGGTCCAGCGTTGCGGGCGGTAAAACTTGGCGATGACTGGTTCGCCGTCTTCCAGATACACCTGGTAGACACGGTTTTCGTAAGAGGACAGGGCGGTCAGGCGGCCGTCGCCGCGCAGGTCTACGCTTTGCAGCGCGTCAAGAACCAGGTCGGGGGTGAGGGAGGCGAATGCGTGGGACATGCTGCATTGTCGGTGCTGCGGGCGTCGCAGTGGTGCTTTGCTTCACCAGAATCACGGTGCAGGGGGCTTCCATGGCGACCTTGATCGGCACCGTGGCAATAAAACGCTGGGTCTTCAGTCCGTGCGTGGCGGCGCCCATGACGATGACGCTGACCTGGTTGCCGCGGGCATAGTGCAGCAGGGCCTGGGCCACGTCACTCGCTTCCAGCACATGAAACGACTGTTGGTGGCCGGTGCGCTTCAGTGGTTCGGCCCATTGGTGCAAGGCGCTCAGGTAGCGCCGATGCACTTGGGCTTCGCTGTGCATGGCGTCGGTAGCGTGCCCGGGTTGCAGTGGGATGACGCTGACGCAGGCCAGGCGGGCGCCCGGTCGGGTGCCGAGTGAGCGCAGCACGGCCTGGCGCAGCGCCTGCAGCGTGGCATCGCTGACATCTTTGTGCGGCACGGCAACCATCACGATCGGCACTTCGCTGATTTGCTGTGCCGGCAGGGGACTGGGTTGGTAGTGCATGCCGGCGGCCTTGATCCAGCGTATGAAGTGGCTGCCGAAACCGGTGGCGGCGATCTTGTTGCCGCGCTCGGTGACCTGTATCTGCTCTGGGTGCGTCAGGTCAAACGCCAGCAAGGCTGCCGACTGGTAGCGTTGTGCCGCCTCGGGCTCCAGACAGCGCAGCACCACTTCCTGCAGCCAGGCTGGCAGCAAGGGGCGCAGGCTGCGCGGCGGGCGCGGGTCCATCCACAGGCGCTGGCGCATGCCGCCGGCCGTGGTGGGGGCGCCAAAGGGAAGATTGCCGGTGCATAGCTGGTAAAGCATGACGCCGATGGCAAACAGGTCGCTGCGCGGGTCACCGCGCACGCCCACGATTTGTTCGGGTGCGATCCACGCTGGTGAACCCACGGCTTTGCGCAGTTGCTCGGCCAGCAGGTCTGGGTAATGGGCGTGGCAGGACAGGCCGAAGTCCAGCAGCACGGCGCTGCCGTCGTCGCGCAACAGCACGTTGTCCGGTTTCAGGTCCAGGTGCACGGTGTTTTGCTGGTGCAGGGCATGGCAGGCGTGCGCCAGTGCGGCACCGAGGCGGCAGATGTCTTCCACGGCGAGCGGCTGACCGGCGTCGAACCAGTGCTGCAAGGTGCGACCAGGCACATATTCCAGTACCAGGTAGGGCACGCGTGCTAGGTCGCCGACGGCGACAAAGCGGGGCACATGGGGGCCACTGAGCACTTGCAGTAACTGGCTTTCAATTTCGAAGCTGACGATGTTTTCAGCACCGTCACCGGCATGCATGCGCGGAATTTTCATGGCCAGCGGAAAACCGGGGTCGCGTGCCGGATCGGTGTAATGCACCCGGTAGAGATGGGCCATGCTGCCGGCGTGGATGTAGGCGTCCATGCTGAAATCGTCCAGCGTGTCACCCGGGGCCAGCAGTTTCATCGGCCTTTCTCCAGGCGCTGGGCAAAGTATTCCGGCAGGCCGGCGCGGCGGATGGCACTGGCGGCAGCAAATTGGTCGTAGGGCACGCGGTGGAACGTGATGTTCCAGCGTGCGCTGTCAAATACCGCGTACATGGCCTCCGGCCGGCCATCGCGCGGTTGTCCGACCGAGCCGACGGTGCCCAGCCAGAGGCGGTGTGGCGCTACCGGCACCGCGATGCCAGACTGCGGCGAAAACTTCATCAGATCGGCGTTGGCGCCGTGGAAATAGAGCGACTGCTCGTGCACGTGGCCGCCGAAAACGTAATGGACCCCGGGCCATTGCGCCGCAGCTTCCAGGCTGGCGCTGGCACTGCGTTCATCGTAGACATAGCGCCACTGGGCCGGTTCGTCGGCGCTGGCGTGTACCAGCAGGACTTTGTCCAGCTGTGCGGTATAGGGCAGGGCATCGAGCCAGGCACGCTGGCTGCTGCTGAGCTGTTCGTGGGTCCAGCGGGCCGTGCTTTCGCCGACCGTTTTGGCCAGTGCGGGGGGGTGCACCGCCATGGCGTCGTGGTTGCCTTTGAGTACGCTGGCGCCGTCGGCGCTTAGCAGCATGACGCGCTCCACCACCTGCGCCGGATTGGCGCCGTAGCCGACCAGATCACCGAGCACGGCAAAGGCCTGCACCTGTTGTGCGCGCGCATGCTGCAAACAGGCCTCAAGCGCCTGGATATTGCCGTGAATGTCTGACAACAAAGCCAGCCGCATGCGCCTCCCTTAGAGACTCTGTTGGTTTTGTATTTATTTGCGAAAGCGCTTGCGCGTTAGCGCCAGTGCGATCCAGAAGGATACCCCAGCATAGAGCGCCAGCACCAGGGCATGCTGCAGCACGTCCTGCGGCCACTGGTCCATGAACAGCGGCCGCACCAGCGCCACCGCATTGGACAGTGGCAGCGCGTTGGCCACCATGCGCACCGAATCGGGCAACTGCGTCAGCGGGAAGAAGATGCCGCTGAGAAACATCATGGGCGTCAGCAGTAGGGTGAAGTAATAGGTGAAGAAGTCATAGCCGTTGGCCAGGGCGTTGAATACCAGGGCGATGCTGGCGAAGGTGATGCCCACACCCAACAGGATCGGCCAGGCCAGCAACAGCTTGGGGCTGTGCGAGATGCCCAGTGCCAGCATCACGCCGAGGATGGCGGTGATGGTGAACAGCGCCTTGAAGGCGGCCCAGAGCATTTCGGCAAACACGATGTCGTCCAGTCCGACCGGGGCGTTCATGATGCCGTCCCAGGTTTTTTGTACGTGCATGCGCGAAAACGCCGAATACAAGGCTTCGAACGAGGCTGCCTGCATGGCGCTCATGCAGATCGAGCCGCTGGCCAGAAACAGGATGTAGGGCACGGTCTGCGCGCCGGTGGGGGTGGCAACGGTGATTTTTCCGACCAGTGCACCCATGCCATAACCGAAGGCGACCAGCCACATCAGCGGTTCGGCGATATTGCCGACCAGACTGGGAATGGCCAGTTTGCGCCAGACCAGCAGATTGCGCAGAAACACTGGCCAGAAACGGCGACTGACGGCGGGCGGGCGCCAGATGCTGCGCGAGGTGGAAGTGGTGGGGTTCATGTCAGGCGTCCTCGCGGATCTGGCGTCCGGTCAGTTTCAGGAACAGGTCTTCCAGATTGGCCGGCCGGTGCAGCACGCGCAACTGTGGATACTGCGCCAGTGACTGCAGCAGTGCCGCCGCGTTGTGGGTGTAGAAGAATACGGTTTCGCCGCTGATTTCGACGCGGCTGGCATGGGCCCGCTGCGCGCCTTCGGCAAGTGCCAACGCACCGTTGCCAAAGACTTCGACGACATCGGGTTCAAGGTGCTGAGCAATCAGATCGCGTGGCGTACCCTCGGCAATTTTGCGGCCATGGTCGAGCACCAGCAGGCGCGAGCACAGGCGCTCGGCCTCGTCCATGAAGTGGGTGGTGAGCAAAATGGATTTGCCCTGCTGCAGCAGCAATTGCAGGCGTTCCCACATCAGGTGGCGTGCCTGCGGGTCGAGGCCGGTGGTGGGTTCGTCGAGCAGCAGCAGTTTCGGGTTGTTGACCAGGGCCCGCGCCAGCGACAGGCGCCGCTTCATGCCGCCGGAGAGTTCGCCGGGTTTGGCGCGCGCCTTGCTGGTGAGCGCGGCGAACTCCAGCAAGGACGGAATGCGCTCGCGGATGTGCGCGTCGCGCATGCCGAAATAGCGGCCATAGACCAGCAGGTTTTCCTCGCAGCTGAAATCCGGGTCCAAGGTGTCCATTTGCGTTACCACGCCCAGGTGTGCCTTGATGTCGAGTTCGTCTTTGGGCATCTGCATGCCAAAGGCCTGGATGCTGCCGCTGTCCGGCGTGGTCAGGCCCAGGCACATGCGGATGGTGGTGGTCTTGCCAGCGCCGTTCGGGCCGATCACGCCCAGGCATTCGCCTGGCGCGATGGAAAACGACAGGTCCTGCACGACATCGGTATCGCCGTAGCGTTTGCGCAGTTGCTGCGCCGAGAACAAGGTATTCGGCATGGAGTGTGGCGGGCGCGGTACTTATTGGAAGGCGACTTCGGCAAAACTGCGCAGCTTGCGGCTGTGCAGCTGGTCGGCGCCCCGGGCGCGCAATAACTCCATGGCGCGGATGCCGATGCGCAAGTGCTGGTCGACCCGCTCGCGGTAGAAATGGTTGGCCATGCCGGGCAGCTTGATTTCACCGTGCAAGGGCTTGTCGCTGACGCAGAGCAGGGTGCCGTAGGGCACGCGAAAACGAAAGCCATTGGCGGCGATGGTCGCGCTTTCCATGTCGAGCGCCACGGCGCGGCTTTGGCTGAAGCGGCGTTGCGGCTGGTTGTCGGGCAGCAGTTCCCAGTTGCGGTTGTCGGTGCTGGCGACGGTGCCGGTGCGCATGATGTTTTTCAGTGCCGAGCCCTTGATCTGGGTGACGTCGGCCACCGCCTGTTCCAGGGCAACCTGGATTTCGGCCAGCGCTGGAATCGGCACCCACAGCGGCAGCTCTTCGTCGAGCACATGGTCTTCGCGCACGTAGCCGTGCGCCAGTACGTAGTCGCCCAGCTGCTGGGTGTTGCGCAGGCCGGCGCAGTGGCCGAGCATGATCCAGGCGTGTGGGCGCAGTACCGCGATGTGGTCGGTAATGTTCTTGGCGTTGGCCGGGCCGACGCCAATATTGACCATGGTGATGCCCGAGTTGTCAGCGCGCTTGAGGTGGTAGCTTGGCATTTGCGGCAGGCGCGGCGGGGCTGCGCCGAGTTCGTCGCCGGGCTGGGCTGGCAGGCCGCTGCGCCGGGTGATGACGTTGCCGGGTTCGATGAAGGCGACATATTCGCTGTGCGGGTCGCGCATGGCGGCCTGGCCCAGGGCAATGAATTCGTCGATGTAGAACTGGTAGTTGGTGAACAGCACGAAGTTCTGGAAATGCTCGGGTGCGGTGCCGGTGTAGTGGCGCAGGCGGTGCAGCGAATAGTCAACCCGTGGCGCGGTGAACAGCGCCAGCGGCAGGGCTTCGCCCGGGCGCGGCATATAGGTGCCGTTGGCAATGCCGTCGTCCATGGCGGTGAGGTCGGGCAGGTCAAACAGGTCGCGCATTAGCAGGCGGCGCTCGGGACCCATGCTGCCTTCGACGTGGTCGTGCTCGGCAAATGAGAAGTGCACCGGGATCGGCTGCGTGCTGGTGCAGACTTCCAGTTCGACATTGTGGTTCGCCAGCAGCAACTTGAATTGCTCCAGGTAGTAGTCGTGGTAGAGGTCAGGCCGGGTCAGCGTGGTCTCAAAACGACCGGGACCGGCGACAAAGCCGAAACTTAGGCGTGCGGCACTGACCGACTTCATGCGCGCTACGGTGTCGGTGTGGATACGCAGCAGGGGGTAGCAGGCGCGCACGTGCGTGCTGCTGTTGTCGCCGGCCACGAACTGCTGCATCGACAGGCGCAGGTGGGCAATGCTGGCATCGTAGATGCGGTGGACTTGGGCCAAGGCTTCGGCGGCGCTGCTGAAGCGTTGCGGGGCAATGAATAGAGGCTGGGTAGGCATGCGCCTATTGTGCCTGTCAATAACGAAAACGGGGGCGTTCCCGTGAGGGAACGCCCCCGCACCGATCAGGGCTTGTGGGTCAGGCCGCCTTGACCTTCTGGCGCCATGCATGCAACAGCGGCTCGGTATAGCCGCTGGGCTGGGCCAGGCCCTTGAACACCAGATCGGTGGCGGCCTTGTAGGCCATGCTGGTGTCAAAGTTGCCGGCCATATTTCGGTACAGCTTGTCGCCGGCGTTCTGCTGGTCGACCACGGCAGCCATGCGTTCAAAGGTGGCGGTGACCTGTTCGGCACTGACCACACCATGGTGCAGCCAGTTGGCCATGTGCTGGCTGCTGATGCGCAGCGTGGCACGGTCTTCCATCAGGCCGATATTGTGGATGTCGGGCACCTTGGAGCAGCCCACGCCTTGGTCGACCCAGCGCACCACATAGCCCAGAATGCCCTGGGCGTTGTTGTCGAGTTCCTGCTGTTTCTCGGCGTCGCTCCAGTTTGCGCTGGCGGCCACCGGAATCGTCAGCAGGCCTTGCAACAGGGCGTCGCGTTCCTTGTTGGCGTTGATTTTTTCCAGGCCCTTTTGCACATCACTGACCAGCACCTGGTGGTAGTGCAGTGCGTGCAGGGTGGCGCCGGTCGGGCTCGGCACCCATGCCGTGTTGGCACCGGCCAGCGGGTGGGCGATTTTTTGCTGCAGCATGGCTTTCATCAGGTCGGGCATGGCCCACATGCCCTTACCGATCTGCGCCTTGCCGCGCAGACCGCAGGACAGGCCCACCAGCACATTGTTGCGCTCGTAGGAGGTGATCCAGGCGCTGGTTTTCATGTCGCCCTTGCGGATCATGGGGCCGGCCAGCATGGCGCTGTGCATTTCGTCGCCAGTGCGGTCCAGGAAGCCGGTGTTGATGAAGGCGACGCGGCTTTGCGCTGCGGCAATACAGGCTTTCAGGTTGACGCTGGTGCGGCGCTCTTCGTCCATGATGCCGAGCTTGACGGTGCTGTCCGGCAGGCCGAGCATTTGCTCGACACGGCTGAACAGCTCGGCTGCAAAGGCGACTTCGGCCGGGCCGTGCATCTTCGGCTTGACGATGTAGACCGAGCCCTTGCGCGAATTGCGCACCTTGCCAGCGGCGGCATCTTTCTTGGTCAGCTTGAGGTCGTGCATGGCGATGGCGGTGGTGACCACGGCGTCCATGATGCCTTCCGGAATTTCGCGGCTGCTGCCATCGGCGGCGGTGTAGAGGATGGCCGGGTTGGTCATCAGGTGGCCGACATTGCGCAGGAACATCAGCGAACGGCCGTGCTGGGTGACTTTCTTCTTGCCATCGGGGGCGGTGTAGACGCGGTCGGCATTCAGGCCGCGGGTCAGGGTCTGGCCGCCCTTTTCGAAGCTTTCCACCAGCGTGCCTTGCAGGATGCCGAGCCAGTTGCTGTAGGCCAGTACTTTGTCTTCGGCGTCGACCGCGGCGATTGAATCTTCCAAGTCGAGAATGGTCGACAGGGCGGCTTCCAGCACCAGGTCGCTGACGCCTGCAGGGTCGCTCTTGCCGATGGCGGTGCTGCGGTCAATGCGCAGGTCCAGGTGCAGGCCGTTGTGTACCAGCAGCACGGCGCTTGGGTTCTTGGCATCTCCTTGGTAGCCGACCAGCTGGGTGGCGTCTTGCAGTTTGCTGGTGCCGCCTTGGGCCAGGCTGACCACCAGTTGGCCGTCCTTGATTTTGTAGCCGGTGGAGCCGACGTGCGAGCCCTTCTTCAGCGGTGCGGTGCGGTCCAGCACATTGCGTGCATAGTCAATCACCTTGGCGCCGCGCTTGGGGTTGTAGCCGCCTTTCTTGCCGATTTTGTCGCAGCCTTTTTCTTCCGAAATCACGTCGGTGCCGTACAGCGCGTCATACAGCGAGCCCCAGCGTGCGTTGGCGGCGTTGAGGGCGTAACGGGCGTTCAGTACCGGCACCACCA
This sequence comes from uncultured beta proteobacterium, assembly GCA_903897925.1. Lineage (GTDB taxonomy): Bacteria > Pseudomonadota > Gammaproteobacteria > Burkholderiales > Burkholderiaceae_C > Allorhodoferax. The sequence continues at coordinate 12,985 of CAIUDG010000166.1, forward strand.
GCTGTGGGCCGGCCTGTTTGGCGAGTTCGGCGTCGACGTTGGCGGTGGTAATGCGCACCTTCTTGGGCTGCTCCACCAGGTAGCCGATTTTTTCCAGGAAGGCGCGGTAGGCCGGCATGTCGCTGATCGGGCCGGGGTTGGCCGTGTGCCAGGCGTCCAGTTCGCTTTGCAGGCGGTCACGTTCGGCCAGCAGCGCCATGTTTTTCGGTGCCAGGTCGGCGACGATGGCGTCGAAGCCCTGCCAGAAGGTGCTGGACGAAACACCGGTGCCGGGCAGCACCTGGTCGTCGATGAATTGCTGCAGCACGGTGGCGACTTGCAGACGGTGAAGGGCGGTGCGGGGTGTGGTGGTAGCAGCGGACATGGCAAGCCTTATGAAAAATAACAGCGAATGTATAACTGTATTCGATACTTAAAGAATAACTATGTAGAAAAATATTAAACTATTCGTGACATAAACATGGGTAATACACGGAGCATACGATGACTCACAGCAAGCCACTTCCCCTGTCCGGCATCCGGGTCGTGGAATTCACCCACATGGTCATGGGCCCCACCTGTGGCATGGTGCTGGGCGACCTGGGGGCCGAAGTTATCAAGGTAGAGCCGCTGGCGGGGGACAGCACGCGCAAGCTGCTGGGCAGTGGCGCCGGCTTTTATCCGCTGTTCAATCGTAACAAGAAGAGTCTGGCACTCGATTTGCATAGCGTCAAAGGGCGTGAAGTGGCGTTGCGGCTGGTTGCCGGCGCCGATATCGTCAGCGAAAACTTCAAGGCCAGCAGCATGCAGAAGCTGGGCCTGGACTACGCCACACTGCGGCGCCTGGACCCGCGCCTTATCTATGTCAGCCACAAGGGCTTCCTGCCCGGACCGTACGAGCACCGTACGGCGCTTGACGAAGTGGTGCAGATGATGGGTGGACTGGCCTATATGACCGGGCGCCCGGGTGATCCGCTGCGCGCCGGCAGCAGCGTCAACGACATCATGGGCGGCATTTTTGGTGCGCTGGGCGCTATGGCAGCGCTGATGCAGCGCCAGCAGACTGGCAAGGGCCAGGAAGTGCAGGCGGCGCTGTTTGAAAACAATATTTTTCTGGTGGCGCAGCACATGATGCAGTTCGCCGTCACCGGGCAGGCGGCGGCGCCCATGCCGCAAAAAATCTCGCCCTGGGGCATTTATGACGTGTTCAGCGTGAAAGACCAGGCGCAGATTTTCCTGGCCGTGGTCAGCGACACGCAATGGGCGCTGTTCTGCGATGCCTTTGGCTTTGCCGACTGGCGCCAGGACAGCCGCCTGAGCAGTAACAACGACCGCGTACGGGCCCGCCCCTGGCTGTTGCCGGCCCTGCGCGAGCGCCTGGCCGGGCACAGTGCCAGCGCCCTGGCGGCGCTGTTTGAGCAACATGGCTTGCCGTTCGCCCCGATCACCGATCCGCAGCACCTGTTCGACGATCCGCACCTGCAACAGACCGGCGGCCTGGCGCCCATGACTTTGCCGGATGGTCGTAGCACCGTGGTGCCGCTGCTGCCTCTGACGCTGGATGGTGAGCGCCTGGGCTTGCGGCTGGATCCGCCCAAGCTGGACGAGCACGGCACCGAGTTGTTGCTCGGCCTGGGATACGCGGCCGCAGAAATCGCCCAGATGCGGGCCGACGGCGTGCTGTTGCCGCAATAGCCGGACGCCATGGGCAAGCTCAAGCAACTGGAATCTTTTGTCTCGGTGGTGGCGCGCGGCAGCCTGACCGCGGCGGCCCAGGCCGAGGGCGTGGCGCCAGCCATCATGGGGCGTCGACTGGACGCGCTGGAAGAGCGCCTGGGCGTCAAACTCTTGCTGCGCACCACCCGGCGCATCACCCTGACCCACGAGGGCAGTGCCTTTCTGGAAGACTGCCAACGCATTCTGGCCGACGTGGCCAACGCCGAAGCCAGCGTCAGCGCCGGTGGCGTCAAGGCCAGCGGGCATTTGCGCATTACTGCGCCGGCCGGTTTTGGCCGGCGCCACGTGGCGCCGCTGGTGCCGGTGTTTCACTCGCAGCATCCGGAAGTGACGATTTCACTGAACCTCAGCGACCGCGTGGTGGACATTGCCGGAGAGGGCTTCGATTGCGCGGTGCGCGTCGGCGATATGCCGGACTCCTCCCTGGTCAGTGTGCGCATGGCCGATAACCGGCGCCTGTGCGTGGCCACGCCGGCTTACCTGGCACGCCATGGCCGGCCCCAGACGCCGGCCGATCTGGCCCGCTTTGATTGCCTGACGCTGTCCAGTGACGCCTCACAAACCCGGGGCTGGGCTTTCCTGCCAAGCCGCCAGCCGGGCACCCAGGTGCAGTACCTGAAGCCGGTCGGGCCGCTGAATTGTTCCGACGGCCAGGTGCTGCACGACTGGTGTCTGGCCGGGTACGGCATTGCCTGGCGCAGTACCTGGGAAGTGGAGGCCGAGATTGCTGCCGGCCTGCTGGTGACGGTGCTGGACGATTACGCCGCGCCGCCGAACGGGATTTATGCGGTGTTTCCGCAGCGCAAGCACTTGCCCTTGCGCGTGCGCACCTGGATCGACTTTCTCAAGGCGCACTACGGCAATGCCGCTTACTGGCAGTCGGCAGGCGGGGTTTGGCCGCCCGCCTGACTGGGGCGTGATGGCTTAAGCCAGTGCCTTGCCGAGTTCCTGGGCCCGGTCGCGCGCTGCGTGCATGGCTTGGATGAAGCGCTGTTTGACGCCGCTGGCTTCCATGCTGGTGATGGCCGCGTAGGTGGTGCCGCCCTTGGAGGTGACCCGCTCGCGCAGGGTTTCCGGTGATTCGCTGCTGGCCTGTGCCAGTGCGCCGGCGCCGCTGAAGGTGGCCACGGCCAGCTGGTAGGCCTGGGCCCGCTCCAGCCCCATTTCCACGCCAGCAGCGGTCATGGCTTCCATGAAGAAGAACATATAGGCCGGGCCGGAACCCGACAGGGCGGTAACGGCGTCCAGCTGGTCTTCCTGGCTCAGCCACAGGTGCTGGCCGGTGGTGGCAATGACGGCACTGGCCCAATCCCGGTCGGCGGGACTGACGGCGGCGCGGGCGTACAGCGCGGTGATGCCCTGGCCGATCAGGGCCGGGGTGTTGGGCATGCAGCGGATGATGCGTTCGCTGCCAAGCCAGGCGGCAATGCTGTCGCTGCGGATGCCGGCGGCGACGCTGAGGTGCAGGGCTGCCGCGGTGTGCGGGCGAATTGGCGCTGCGGCTTCCTTGAAGGTTTGCGGCTTGACGGCCCAGATCACCAGACCAGCGTGCGCCAGTTCGGCGCCGGGTGTGGCCAGGGCCTGGATGCCGTAGTCGGCCAGCAGCTTGGCGCGGGCCGCTTCGAAGGGTTCGACGACCAGGATGTCGCCCGGCTTGCGGCCTTGCTTGAGCAGGCCGCCGATGATGGCGCTGGCCATATTGCCGCCGCCGATGAATGCAATGCTTGGGGTCATGGGTTGTTTGGGTGAATCGACGTGTTGAAGGTTCAAGCGGTCGAAGTAAAAAAGTCGAAGGCTGAATTGTGGCTCAGAGTACGGTCTGGGCCACCGCATAGTCCCAGCGTTGCATCAGTTCTTGCGCACGTGCCGGGGCCATTGTCGGTTCAAAGCGCCGTTCGATGCGCCAGAGCTGGCGAATCTCTTCCACGCTCTGGTACAGCCCGCTACTCAGGCCGGCGAGGTAGGCGGCGCCGAGTGCAGTGGTTTCGGTGACTTTCGGGCGCAGCACCGGAATGCCGAGCAGGTCGGCCTGGAACTGCATCAACAAGTTGTTGGCGCAGGCGCCGCCGTCAACGCGCAATTCGGTCACCGGCGCCTGGCCATGGGCTTGCGCGTCGCGCTGCATCGCTTGCAGCAGTGCGGCACTCTGAAAAGCAATGCTCTCCAGCGCGGCACGGGCAATGTGCGCCAGCGTGCTACCACGTGTCAGGCCGGTGATGCTGGCGCGCGCATCGGGTTTCCAGTAGGGCGCGCCCAGACCGGCAAAGGCCGGCACCAGCATTACGCCGCCGGTATCCGGAACGCTTTCGGCCAGGGCCTGCACTTCGCTGCTGTGCTGAATCGCATGCAGGCCGTCGCGCAGCCATTGCACCACCGCGCCGCCGACAAACACACTGCCTTCCAGCGCGAACTCGGCTTGCGCCGTGGTCTGCGCGGCGCGGGTGCTGATCAGGCCATTGCCCGAGCTTTCGCAGTGCTGGCCGGTGTGCATCAGCATGAAGCAGCCGGTGCCGTAGGTGTTTTTCACCATGCCGGCGTCTACGCAGGCCTGGCCGAACAAGGCACTTTGCTGGTCGCCGGCCACGCCGCCGATGGCCACGGCATGGCCCAGCAGTGCCGGCGCCAGTGTGCCGAAGTGCGAGGCCGAGGGCTGCACCCGGGGCAACAGGCTGGCCGGGATGCGCATGGCTTCCAGCAGCTCGGTATCCCACTGGTTGCTGTGGATGTTGAACAGCAGGGTGCGGGCGGCGTTGCTGGCGTCGGTGGCGTGCACGGCGCCGCCGGTGAGTTGCCAGATCAGCCAGCTGTCGATGGTGCCAAAGGCCAGTTCGCCGGCCTCGGCCTGGGCCCGCGCGCCAGGTACATGGTCGAGCAGCCATTGCAGCTTGGTGCCGGAAAAATAGGCATCCAGCAGCAGGCCGGTTTTGGCGCGGATGCTGCCTTCGTGGCCCTGCGCGCGCAAGGCTGCACACAAGGGCTCGGTGCGGCGGTCCTGCCAGACAATGGCCGGGTGCAGCGGCACGCCGGTGCTGCGCCGCCACAGCACGCTGGTTTCGCGCTGGTTGGTGATGCCGATGGCGCGAATCTGGCGGGCGCTGAGCCCGGCCTGGGCCAAAGCATCGCGCGCGGTCTGCAGCTGGCTGTGCCAGATTTCCATCGGGTCGTGTTCGACCCAGCCGGGTTGTGGGAAGTGCTGGGTCAATTCGCGCTGGGCCATTGCCACCACCTGCCCGTTCGCGTCAAAAATGACGCTGCGTGAACTGGAGGTGCCCTGGTCCATGGAAAGAAGATAGCGCATGACGGGTCCTTTCGCGATAATGCGGCGAGAGTCACTTCCCGGTGTCGAAACCTGAATGCTAACGCCCACACCGCCCATGTGCACCCGGCGTGCTGAATTGCTGGCCCGGCTGGCGCAGGACACGGTGTATGACATTGCCATTGTCGGCGGTGGTGCCACGGGCCTGGGGGTGGCACTCGACGCCGCCGCACGCGGCCTGCGTGTCGTGCTGCTGGAGTCGCACGACTTTGCCAAGGGCACTTCCTCGCGTTCCACCAAACTGTTGCATGGCGGTGTGCGTTATCTGGCGCAAGGCAATCTGTCGCTGGTGCGTGAAGCACTGCACGAGCGCAGCACGCTTTTGAAGAATGCCCCGCACCTGGCCCAGCCGCTGGCCTTTGTGGTACCGGTCTACCAGCGCTGGCAGCAGTGGTTTTATGGCGCCGGCCTGGTTGGGTACGACCTGTTGGCGGGTTCGGCGGGTCTGGGCAAGACTGAATTCCTGAGCCGTGCTGAAACACTGCAGCACCTGCCGCAGGTGCAAAGCGCAGGCTTGTGCGGCGGTGTGAAGTACTGGGACGGCCAGTTTGACGACGCCCGCCTGGCGCTGGCGCTGGCGCGCACCGCCGCACAGCAGGGCGCCTTGCTGCTCAACTATTGCCCGGTGACGGCGCTGCATTACGCCGCAGGCAAGGTGGATGGACTGACGCTGCAAGACAGCCTCAGTGGCAACAGTTATACGGTACAGGCACGCTGCGTGGTCAATGCCAGCGGGGTCTGGGTCGATGGCCTGCGCGCGCTGGACGACCCGGCGCACCAGGCCGGCGGCGGCCAACCGGTGCGCCCCATGGTGGCGCCGAGCCAGGGCATTCATATGGTGGTGGAGCGTGACTTTTTGGATGCCGACGTGGCGCTGATGGTGCCCAAGACCGAAGATGGGCGCGTCATGTTTGTGCTGCCCTGGATGGGCAAGCTGATTCTGGGCACCACCGACACGCCACGCCATGACCTGGCGCGCGAACCCGAGCCATTTTCGGCGGAGGTTGACTTTCTGTTGCGCGAGGCCGGGCGCTATTTGCGCCGGGCGCCGACCCGGGCCGACATCAAGAGTATCTGGGTCGGCCTGCGGCCACTGGTAAAACCGCTGGATGCCGATGGCGAGCGCACCAAGGCCCTCAGCCGGGAGCATGCGGTACTGATCAGCCGCAGCGGCTTGGTGACGGTCACTGGTGGCAAGTGGACCACCTACCGGGCCATGGCCGAAGACGTGCTGAACCGTTGCGCCGCCCATGGCCTGGTCCGCAGTCTGGGCCTGGGCCGGACGCAGGATTTGGCGCTGGTGGGGGCGCCACCCGCTGGCAGTCGCGTGCCGGCGCTGCACCAGGTGCCAGGCGCGCAGCGCTACGGCAGCGATTGGCCAACGCTGCTCGACCTGCCAGGCGCCCAACATCTGCTGGCACCCGGTTTGAGCGAGGCCATGGTGCGATTTGCCGCACGCTATGAATATGCCGTCACGGTGGAAGACATGCTGGCGCGGCGCGCGCGCCTGCTGTTCCTGGATGCCGCCCTGGCCGCCTCGGTCGCGCAGAAAACCGGGGCCATCCTGCGCGAAGAGACCGGTCTGGACGCCAAAACGGAAGATTTTTTGACTTTGGCGCGCCAATATTTGCAAATCCCCTGAAAAAGTAGTTGACGTTGCATTAATTGGCGGGCATACTAGCGGGCTTCGCTTGAAAAAGTATGAAGGTTCTGCCCAAATAGAAGTTACTCGAGTGGTTCGGGTAATGGATAGCGGGCCCAAGACTGGCTTGGAGTGGTTGTGTGCCGAGGGGTGCTGGCTGCGATCCAAGTGCAAGTTGGGAATATTTGAAATGATCCAAACTGAATCTCGATTGGAAGTTGCCGACAACACTGGCGCAAAGTCCGTTCTCTGCATTAAGGTGCTGGGCGGATCGAAGCGTCGTTATGCAAGTGTTGGCGACATCATCAAAGTTAGCATCAAAGAAGCTGCTCCACGCGGCCGCGTCAAAAAAGGCGAGGTCTATAGCGCTGTGGTGGTTCGTACTGCCAAGGGCATCCGCCGTGGCGACGGTTCTTTGGTGAAATTCGACGGCAATGCAGCAGTGTTGCTCAACGCCAAGTTGGAGCCTATTGGCACCCGCATCTTTGGACCGGTGACGCGCGAGCTGCGCACTGAAAAGTTCATGAAGATCGTGTCGCTGGCTCCTGAAGTTTTGTAAGGACCGGCCATGAACAAGATTCGCAAAGGCGACGAAGTCATCGTTATCGCAGGACGCGATAAGGGTAAGCGCGGCAAGATCAGCCTTCGCAAGGATGACTCGCACGTGGTTGTTGAGGGTGTTAACTTGGTGAAGAAGCACTCCAAGCCAAACCCCATGAAGGGTATCACCGGCGGCATCGTTGAAAAGACCATGCCGATTCACCAGTCCAACGTAGCCATTTTCAATGCAGCTACGGGCAAGGCTGACCGGGTTGGAATCAAGTTGCTGTCGGATGGCAAGCGCGTTCGCGTTTACAAGTCCAGCGGCGAAGAAATCAAGGTGGCATAAGCATGGCACGTCTACAACAACACTATCGCGAAAAAGTCGCGCCTGAGCTGACAGCCAAGTTTGGCTACACCTCGCCGATGCAAGTGCCGCGTCTGACCAAGATCACACTCAATATGGGTGTGAGCGAAGCAGTCGCTGACAAGAAGGTTATGGACAACGCAGTGTCCGACCTGACCAAGATTGCTGGACAAAAGCCAGTGGTTACCAAGTCGAAGAAAGCTATCGCCGGTTTCAAAATCCGCGAAGGCCAGGCTATCGGCTGCATGGTGACACTGCGCGGCGTGCAGATGTATGAATTCCTGGACCGTTTCGTGACCGTGGCACTGCCCCGTGTACGTGACTTCCGTGGTATTTCTGGTCGCGCTTTTGATGGCCGTGGTAACTACAACATCGGCGTGAAAGAGCAGATCATTTTCCCTGAAATTGAATATGACAAGGTGGATGCCTTGCGTGGTCTCAATATCAGTATCACCACGACGGCAAAGACCGACGACGAGTGCAAGGCACTGCTCGCTGGCTTCCGTTTTCCGTTCAAGAACTGAGGTGACCCGTGGCTAAGATGGCATTAATCGAGCGCGAGCTCAAACGTGATAAGTTGGCTGCTAAGTACGCCAAGAAATACGCGGAATTCAAGGCAATTGCCGGCGATGCAAAGCGTTCTGATGAAGAGCGTGCTGCAGCCCGCCTGGGTCTGCAAAAGTTGCCGCGCAACGCTAACCCGACGCGCCAGCGCAACCGCTGCTCCATTACCGGACGTCCCCGTGGAACGTTCCAGCACTTCGGTCTGGGCCGTGCAAAGATTCGTGAAATGGCCTTTGCAGGGGAAATCCCCGGCATCGTCAAGGCCAGCTGGTAAGCGCTAGGAGAAACTAATATGAGTATGAGTGATCCGATCGCCGACCTGTTGACACGCATCCGCAATGCGCAGATGGTGGCAAAGCAGACTGTCCTGGTGCCTTCCTCGAAGGTCAAGGTTGCTATTGCACAAGTGTTGAAAGAAGAAGGCTACATTGATGGCTTCAAGGTTTCCACCGAAGGCGGCAAGGCCGAGCTGGAAATTGCCCTGAAGTACTACGCAGGTCGTCCCGTGATTGAGCGCATTGAGCGCGTCAGCCGCCCCGGACTGCGTATTTACCGTGGCAGCGATGCAATTCCCCAAGTCCAGAACGGACTCGGCGTTGCCATCGTGACGACACCCAAGGGTGTGATGACTGATCGCAAAGCGCGCGCTACCGGTGTCGGTGGCGAAGTGCTCTGCTACGTCGCTTAAGCCACACAGAGGAGAAATTAAAAATGTCCCGTGTAGGCAAACTTTTGGTGAACGTCCCCGCAGGTGTGGATGTGTCCTTGCAAGAAAACCATATCAGCGTCAAGGGCGCTGGTGGTTCCCTGCAAATGACCATCAACGGCCTGGTCAAGGTGGCTAACGACGCTGGCAAGCTGAGCTTCCTGGCAGTCAACGAATCCCGCGAAGCAGATGCCATGACCGGCACCATGCGTCAGCTGGTTAACAACATGGTCATCGGTGTGACCAAGGGCTTTGAAAAGAAGCTCAGCCTGATCGGCGTGGGTTACAAAGCCCAAGCCACTGGCGCCAAGCTCAACCTCGCAGTGGGCTATTCACACCCGGTGAACTTCGACATGCCGGCCGGTATTGCTGTGGCAACACCGACGCCGACTGAAATCGTGATCAAGGGCGCTGACCGTCAGCGCGTTGGTCAAATCGCCGCCGAGATTCGTTCTGTTCGTCCGCCCGAGCCTTACAAGGGCAAGGGTATCCGCTATGCGGACGAGAAGATCGCAATCAAAGAAACCAAGAAGAAATAAGGAGCTGCAACATGTTGACCAAAAAAGAGCAACGTCTTCGCAGAGCCCGTCAGACTCGCATTCGTATTGCGAGCCAAGGCGTAGCCCGTTTGACCGTGAACCGTACCAACCTGCACATCTACGCTGCCGTCATCTCTGGCGACGGCGGCAAGGTGATTGCCTCTGCTTCCACTTCGGAAGCCGAAGTTCGCAAGGAACTGGGCGCTACCGGCAAGGGTGGCAATGTGGCTGCAGCCCAGATCATCGGCAAGCGCGTGGCAGAAAAAGCCAAGGCAGCTGGTGTTGAAAAGGTGGCATTTGACCGCGCAGGTTTTGCGTACCACGGCCGAGTCAAGGCGCTGGCAGATGCCGCGCGTGAAGCTGGCTTGCAGTTCTAAGCAGATCGGAAATTAAGATGGCTAAAGTTCAAGCAAAAATGCAAGGTAAGGCCGAGGGTCCTGAGGACGGTCTGCGCGAGAAGATGATCGCGATCAATCGCGTCACCAAAGTGGTTAAGGGCGGCCGTATTCTCGGTTTCGCTGCACTGACCGTAGTGGGTGACGGCGATGGTCGCATCGGCATGGGCAAGGGCAAATCCAAGGAAGTGCCAGCTGCCGTGCAAAAAGCAATGGAAGAAGCGCGTCGCAACATGCTGAAGGTTTCGTTGAAGAACGGAACCATCTACCACAAGGTGATGGGTCACCACGGTGCAGCAAGCGTCATGATGGCACCGGCCCCCAAGGGTACCGGCATCATCGCAGGCGGCCCGATGCGCGCTGTTTTTGAGGTGGTTGGTATCACCGATATCGTCGCCAAGAGCCACGGTTCGACCAATCCTTACAACATGGTTCGTGCAACCCTGGATGCCCTGCGCGTGTCGACGACACCTGCAGAAGTGGCAGCCAAGCGTGGCAAGACCGTTGAAGAGCTCTTCGTCTAAACGAGGAATTCAATCATGACAACACAACAAACCGTCAAAGTCCAATTGGTGCGTAGCCCGATTGGTTGCAAAGAGTCCCACCGCGCCACCGTGCGTGGCCTGGGTCTGCGCAAGCTCGGAAGCCAGAGCGAGCTGGAGGATACTCCCGCCGTTCGTGGAATGATTAACAAGATCAGTTACCTGGTCAAGGTTCTCTAAGGGGTTAATGATGGAACTGAATGACATCAAACCCGCAGCGGGTGCCAAGCATGCCAAGCGCCGTGTCGGCCGTGGTATCGGATCCGGCCTGGGCAAGACTGCCGGTCGTGGTCACAAGGGTCAAAAGTCGCGTTCGGGTGGCTACCACAAGGTAGGCTTCGAAGGCGGTCAGATGCCTATGCATCGCCGTTTGCCCAAGCGTGGCTTCAAGTCGCATCTGCTCAAGTTCAATGCCGAAATCACCTTGACCGCCCTGGAAGCCCTGGGTCTGGAAGAAGTGAATCTGGTTGCGCTGAAGCAAGCTGGTGCCGTGGGTGAAATTGCCAAGGTGGTGAAGGTTATCAATACCGGCGCCCTGACCAAGGCTGTGAAGCTCACCGGAATCGGTGCGACCGCTGGTGCCAAGGCAGCTATTGAAGCTGCTGGCGGCAGTGTTGCCTGAATCGCTGACTGAGAGAAGACCAAGTGGCAACTAACGCAGCTCAAATGGCAAAGACAGGCAAGTTCGGCGATTTGCGTCGGCGACTGGTGTTTTTGTTGCTGGCACTGGTTGTCTACCGCGTCGGCGCGCACATACCGGTACCGGGCATTGACCCTTCACAGTTGCAACAACTGTTCAAGGGCCAGCAAGGTGGCATATTGAGTTTGTTCAATATGTTTTCCGGTGGCGCTTTGTCGCGCTTCACGATCTTTGCTTTGGGGATCATGCCGTACATCTCGGCGTCGATCATCATGCAATTGCTGACCTATGTGCTGCCCAGCTTCGAGCAACTGAAAAAAGAAGGCGAAGCTGGCCGTCGCAAGATTACCCAGTACACACGTTACGGTACCTTGGGTCTGGCCATGTTTCAGTCGCTCGGCATTGCCGTGGCGCTGGAATCTTCGGCTGGACTGGTGATCAGCCCTGGCTTTGGCTTCCGCCTGACCAGTGTGGTCACGTTGACGGCCGGAACCATGTTCCTGATGTGGTTGGGTGAGCAGATTACGGAGCGTGGCCTGGGCAACGGTATTTCGATACTGATCTTCGGTGGTATCGCCGCAGGTTTGCCGAATGCCATCGGTGGTTTGCTGGAGCTGGTGCGTACCGGCGCCATGAGCATCATCGTGTCCTTGCTGATCGTGGTTCTGATTGCCTTGGTGACCTACTTTGTGGTGTTCGTGGAGCGTGGTCAGCGCAAGATATTGGTCAATTACGCCCGGCGCCAAGTTGGCAACAAGGTGTATGGCGGCCAGTCTTCGCATCTGCCGTTGAAGCTGAACATGGCTGGCGTGATCCCTCCGATCTTCGCTTCGTCGATCATCTTGCTGCCGGCAACGGTTGCAAACTGGTTCAGCACCGGTGATTCGATGCGTTGGTTGAAAGACATCTCCAGCACATTGAGCCCCGGTCAGCCGGTCTACGTGATGCTGTATGCCACCGCTATTGTGTTTTTCTGCTTCTTCTACACCGCTCTGGTGTTCAACAGCCGGGAAACTGCCGACAACCTGAAGAAGAGCGGCGCATTTGTGCCAGGTATTCGCCCAGGTGACCAGACTGCCAAGTACATTGACCGCATCCTGTTGCGTTTGACACTGGCCGGTGCAATTTACATCACCTTCGTGTGTTTGTTGCCCGAGTTTCTGATCTTGAAATACAACGTGCCGTTTTACTTCGGTGGAACGTCGCTGCTGATTATTGTTGTGGTGACCATGGACTTCATGGCCCAGGTGCAAAACTACCTGATGTCGCAACAGTATGAATCACTGCTGAAGAAGGCGAATTTCAAGTCTTCCTGAGCCAGTGCAGGCAAATAGTTAAAAGAGATGCAGCAGCGCCATGGGGCTGTGCCGGCATCGTGTTTAAAGCAACGTAAAATCGCAGGTTCCGCGCGAATCAAAGTCGGAACAGGGCGAAGAGTTTTAGGAGAGAAATATGAAAGTTTCGGCTTCGGTCAAGAAAATTTGCCGTAACTGCAAAATTATCCGGCGCAAGGGCGTTGTGCGTGTGATCTGTACAGATCCGCGTCACAAGCAGCGTCAGGGTTAATTGCAAGAGTTTTAGAGGACGAAAATGGCACGTATCGCTGGCATCAATATTCCGCCGCAACAGCATTCCGAAATTGGCCTGACGGCTATCTTTGGAATCGGTCGCACCCGCGCACGCAAAATCTGCGAAGCCTGTGGCATCGCTTATTCCAAGAAGGTCAAGGATTTGACCGATGGAGATCTGGAGAAAATTCGCGACCAGATCGCCCAGTTCACAATCGAAGGTGATCTGCGTCGTGAAACGACCATGAACATCAAGCGCTTGATGGACATTGGTTGCTACCGCGGATTCCGCCACCGTCGCGGATTGCCGATGCGTGGTCAGCGCACCCGCACGAATGCACGTACACGCAAAGGCCCGCGTAAGGCCGCTGCATCTTTGAAGAAATAAAGGGATTGAGAAACCACTATGGCAAAAGCTCCCGCCAATAACGCAGCACAGCGCGTTCGCAAGAAAGTTCGTAAGAACGTTGCCGATGGTATTGCACACGTGCACGCCTCGTTCAACAACACCATCATTACCATCACCGATCGTCAGGGCAATGCGTTGTCCTGGGCATCGTCGGGTGGCCAGGGTTTCAAGGGTTCGCGTAAATCGACACCCTTTGCTGCCCAGGTGGCGTCCGAAGTTGCTGGTCGTGCTGCGCTTGAGCAAGGCATCA
>CAIUDG010000167.1 GCA_903897925.1 uncultured beta proteobacterium
CATCCAGCTTATCAAAGCCAATGCACGCGGGTTCCGCAACTTCACCAACTACCGGGCAAGGATTCTGTTTCATTGTGGCAAGCTGAATTTAGCTATGGCTTGAAAAATCACAGTGGATTCAACGAAGCTCCATCACTGATATCACCCAGCGCCGCCAGTCGGAAGAGGCCTTGCGCATTGCGGCAACCGCTTTTGAAGCGCAGCAGGGCATGACCATCACCGACGCCCAGCATGTGATTTTGCAGGTCAACCAGGCCTATACCCAGATCACTGGCTACAGCGCCGAGGAGTCGATCGGCAAGACGCCGAATATGCTGGCCTCGGGGCGCCATGACAGCAGCTATTACGCGGCCATGATGCAAAGCCTGGAGCAAAACGGCGCCTGGACCGGGGAAATCTGGAACCGGCGCAAGACCGGCGAGGTTTATCCCGAATGGCTCACCATCAGTGCCGTCAAGGACAGCGCCGGCCTGACCAGCCACTATGTCGCCATCTTCAGTGACATCACGGCCAAGAAAGAGTCGGAACTGCGCATCAACCATCTGGCGTTCTATGACCCGCTGACGCAGTTGCCGAACCGCCGCCTGCTACTGGACCGCCTGCAGCAGGCATTGGCCTCGCGCAAGCGCAGCGACGCCTATGGGGCGATTCTGTTCATTGACCTGGACAACTTCAAGACACTCAACGACACCCTGGGCCACCACATCGGCGACCTGCTGCTGCAGCAGGTGGCGCAACGCCTGCGCAACTGTGTGCGCGAGGGTGACACGGTGGCACGCCTGGGCGGCGACGAATTTGTGGTGATGCTGGAGGAGCTGGGCAACCAGTTGCAGGACGCGGTGGCGCAGTGTGAGTCGGTCGGCAAGAAAATTCTTGCGACGCTGAACCAGCCCTATCAGCTGGCTGGCCATGTCTATAAAAATACACCCAGCATCGGCATCACCCTGATCAATACGCACCAGGAAAAAGTCGATGACCTGCTGCGGCGTGCCGACCTGGCCATGTACCAGGCCAAAGCCGCAGGCCGCAACACCATGTGCTTCTTTGACCCCGAGATGCAGTCGGCGGTGACGGCACGCGCGGCGCTCGAGTCGGACCTGGGCCAGGCGATTCAGGCGGCGCAGTTCGTGCTGCATTACCAGGCCCAGGTGGTGCGTGACGGCGAAATCGTCGGCGTGGAAGCGTTGGTGCGCTGGCAGCATCCGCTGCGCGGCCTGGTGTCGCCGGCCGAATTTATTCCGCTGGCGGAAGAAACCGGCCTGATCCTGCCACTCGGGCGCTGGGTACTGGAAACCGCCTGCCAGCAGATTGCCGATTGGGCCGGACAAGCCGAGACGGCGCACCTCAGTGTTGCGGTGAATGTCAGTGCCTTGCAGGTGCACCAGGACGATTTTGTGGAACAGGTGCTGGAGCTGCTGCAGCGCAGCGGCGCACCAGCGCAGCGGCTCAAGCTGGAGTTGACCGAGAGTCTGCTGCTGAATGACCTGGACACGGTGATCAGCAAAATGATGCGTTTGAAGGCCATGGGGGTCGGCTTTTCGCTGGACGACTTCGGCACTGGCTATTCGTCGCTGTCTTATCTCAAACGCTTGCCGCTGGACCAGCTGAAAATTGACCAGGGCTTTATTCGCGACATTCTGGTCGACCCGAATGATGCGGCGATTGCCAAGATGGTGATTGTCCTGGGTGAAACGCTGGGGCTGTCGGTGATTGCCGAAGGCGTGGAATGCGTTGCGCAAAAGGATTTTCTGGCGCAAATAGGCTGCCATGCTTACCAGGGCTATCTGTTCAGCCGGCCACTGCCGCTGGCCGGGTTCATGCAGCTGCTGCGGGAAAAAAGTGGCGCGGGCAGCGGCGCCTAGCCAGCCCGTGCCGCTCAGCTGCTGGCTTGCATCAGCGCGCTGAGCCGCTGGCGTACTTGTGGCCCTAGAGCCTGCGCGCGGCGGCTGTTCTGGTTCACCTGCACAATCACCGTTTTGGCCGTGGCAACGCAAGTTGCGCCCTGGTACAGGCACTGTTCCATCACCAGCGAACTGCGGCCCAGGGTGGCGATTCGGGTGCCAATTTCAACGCGGCCGGGCCAGGTGATTTCACCCCGGTAGTCGAGCTGCAGGCTGGCGATGACGAAGGAACAATCGGCATCCAGCAGCAAACCATTGCCGGTGTAGATCATCTCGACGCGGCCGGTTTCCAGCAAGGTGGAAAACACCGCGTTATTGACGTGCCCCTGGCGGTCGGTGTCGCCGTAGCGCAGCTTGTCATAGGTCTGGTGCGGGTAGTCGGCAAGGGTCGGGAGCGGCGCTGTCATGGTGTGCTTTCGAGTCGGTTGGGCTTCGCCGGAAGTCTACTGCAGCGCCCCGGGCGCGCTATTTTTTCGCCGGAATAGGGTAAACACCATGGTGCGCCGCTAAACATTAATTAACAATTAATTAATTCGCAGCGGGCTGTGCTGTTGCGGATCCATCCATGGCCTGGCTCGATGGCGAGCCGGGCTGAATAACTAGGAGACAAGATGTTGAAGCTTTCCCAAATGGCTGCGGCCATGACCTTGGTGTTTGCCGGGGCTGCGGCCATGGCCGGTGAAGTCGAAGTGTTGCACTACTGGACATCCGGTGGCGAGGCCAAGTCGGTCGCCGAACTGAAAAAAATCATGGAAAGCAAGGGCCACGTCTGGAAAGACTTTGCCGTTGCTGGTGGTGGTGGCGATAACGCCGCCACGGTGCTGAAGAGCCGTGTGGTGTCCGGCAATCCGCCGGCTGCGGCGCAGATCAAGGGTCCGGCGATCCAGGAATGGGCCAGTGAAGGCGTGCTGGCCAATATTGATGGTGTGGCCAAGGAAGAAAAGTGGGACAGCCTGCTGCCCAAGGTGGTGGCCGATGTCATGAAATACAAAGGCAACTATGTCGCCGTGCCGGTGAATGTGCACCGCGTCAACTGGCTCTGGGCCAATGCCGCGGTGCTGAAAAAGGCCGGTGTCGCCGGCATGCCGAAAACCTGGGACGAATTCTTTGCCGCCGCCGACAAGGTGAAAAAAGCCGGCCTGATTCCGGTTGCCCACGGCGGCCAGAACTGGCAGGACTTCACCACCTTTGAGTCGGTGGTGCTGGGCGTTGGTGGGGCCAAGTTTTATAACGACGCGTTCGTCAAGCTGGACCAGAAGGCCCTCACCAGCGACACCATGAAGAAGTCGCTGGAAACTTTCCGCAAGGTGAAGACTTATATCGACCCGGCGGCACCAGGACGTGACTGGAATCTGGCCACTGCCATGGTGATCCAGGGCAAGGCGGCGTTCCAGTTCATGGGCGATTGGGCCAAGGGTGAGTTCGTTGCCGCCGGCAAGGCGCCGGGCAAGGACTTCCTGTGCGCCGCAGCCCCGGGTTCGGCCAACGCCTTTACCTTCAATGTGGACTCCTTTGCCATGTTCAAGCTGAAGGATGCAGGCGCGCAAAAAGCCCAGGCCGACCTGGCCGCTGCCATCATGGGTACCGAGTTCCAGGAAGTTTTCAACCTGAACAAGGGCTCCATTCCAGTGCGCCTGAACATGAATATGGCCAAGTTTGATGACTGCGCCAAGTTGTCTGCCAAGGACTTTGTTGATACCGCCAAAACCGGCGGCCTGGTGCCGTCGATTGCGCATGGCATGGCAGTGGCGCCGGCAGTGGAAGGCGGCATCAAGGACGCGGTCAGCCAGTTCTGGAACGACGACAAGATTTCGGTCGCCGATGCGCAGAAGAATATCGCTGCTGCGGCGAAAGCCAAGTAAGGGGGACGAGGCTTCTCCTGTTGCCGCAGGCCCGGGAGAAGCCGTGATTGAAGTGGGTGAAACTTGCAAGGGCGACCGCACAGTCGCCCTTTTTTTCCCCGCCTGGCGGCCACGGGCCGGCGTCGGCGAAGGACGGAAATCTATATGAAAAACAACCTGGAAACCTGGCTGCCGAAACTGGTGATTGCACCGGCTTTTGTGCTTGGCTTCGCCTTTATTTATGGCTTCATGGTCTGGAACGGCGTGCTGTCGGTGACGGGCTCGCGCATGTTGCCCAACTATGACGAATTTGTCGGACTGGCCCAATACCAGCAGCTGTTCGAGATGGACCGCTGGTGGGTGGCACTGAAGAATCTTGGCATCTTCAGCGTTTTGTACGTCGGCGGCTCGATGCTGATCGGCATGATTCTGGCTATTTTCCTGGACCAGAAAGTGCGCGGCGAAGGCGTGCTGCGCACCATTTATCTGTATCCAATGGCGCTGTCCTTCATTGTTACCGGCACCGCCTGGAAGTGGATGTTGAACCCCAGCCTGGGCCTGGAAAAATTGATGCACGACCTGGGCTGGAGCAGCTTCCAGTTTGACTGGCTGGTGCAAAGTGACACCGCTATCTATTGCGTGGTGATTGCCGGTATCTGGCAATCGGCGGGCTTTGCCATGGCCTTGTTCCTGGCCGGTCTGCGCGGCATTGACGACAGCATCGTCAAGGCGGCACAGCTCGACGGTGCTTCGCTGCCGCGCATCTACTGGCGCATCATTCTGCCGATTCTGCGGCCGGTGGTGTTCTCCACCATTCTGGTGCTGGCGCATCTGTCGATCAAAAGTTTCGACCTGGTGATGGCGCTGACGGCCGGTGGCCCCGGCTATGCCACCGACGTGCCGGCCACCTTCATGTATGTGATGAGTTTCACGCGCGGCCAGATCGGCCTGGGCGCCGCCAGCGCCACCATGATGCTGGCCACCGTGGCGGCGATTGTGGTGCCTTACCTGTATAGCGAATTGCGAGCCAAACCCCATGAGCGCTAAAAAAATATCCGGCCTGTTTCTGTACGCCGTGCTGGCCCTGGCGGCACTGTTCTTTCTGGCGCCCTTGTACGTCATGCTGGTGACTTCGCTGAAGGACGCCGAGCAGATACGCAATGGCAATCTGTTGAGCTTGCCGAGCACGGTGCAGTTCAATGCCTGGCGCCTGGCCTGGTCGGCGGCCTGCACCGGTGTCGATTGCCGGGGCCTGCAGCCGTACTTCTGGAATTCGGTTTGCATGGCCTTGCCGGCGGTGCTGATTTCCACCACCTGGGGCGCTGTCAACGGTTATGTGCTGAGCCTGTGGAAGTTCCGGGGCAGCGAGTTGTTGTTCGGATTTCTGCTGTTCGGCGTGTTCATGCCGTTTCAGGTAGTGCTGTTGCCGATGAGCCAGGTGCTGGGCTATCTGGGCTTGTCCAGTTCCATCACGGGGCTGGTGCTGGTGCATTGTCTGGCCGGCATGGCCGGCACCACGCTGTTTTTCCGCAATTACTACACCGCTATTCCCAAGGAGCTGGTGAACGCGGCGCGGCTTGACGGGGCCGGCTTCTGGCGCATTTTCTGGCGCATTGTGTTGCCGCTGTCGACGCCGATTCTGATGGTCACACTGATCTGGCAGTTCACCAATATCTGGAATGACTTCTTGTTCGGGGTGGCCTTCAGCGGTGCCGATAGCAAACCGATCACGGTCGGACTGAACAATATGGCCAACACGTCCAGCAGCGTGAAAAGTTACAACGTCGACATGGCTGCGGCCGTGATTGCCGGTTTGCCGACCATGCTGGTGTATGTGCTGGCGGGTCAATATTTCGTCAAAGGACTCACAGCCGGCGCTGTGAAAGGATAAACATCGTGGCAGCTTCACTCAAAATCGCGGGCATCCGCAAGGTCTATGGCAAGGACGGCAAAGCCGTCGAGGTGTTGAAAAAAATCGACATCGACGTCGCTCCGGGCGAGTTCCTGATTCTGGTTGGCCCCTCGGGCTGCGGCAAGTCGACCTTGCTCAACATCATTGCCGGGCTGGAGCAACCCAGTGAAGGGCGCTTGCTGATTGGCGACAAGGACGTGCTCGGCGTGGCACCGGCGCAGCGCGATATTGCCATGGTGTTTCAGAGCTACGCCTTGTACCCGAACATGAGCGTGGCCGACAACATTGGCTTTGCTCTGGAGATGCGCAAGGTGCCCAAGGCCGCGCGCAACAAGCGCATCGCCGATGTGGCCGCAATGCTGCAGATCGAGGCCTTGCTGGAGCGGCGACCGGCGCAACTCTCGGGTGGCCAGCGCCAACGGGTAGCGATGGGGCGTGCACTGGCGCGCGACCCGCAAATCTTTTTGTTCGATGAACCGCTGAGCAATCTGGACGCCAAGCTGCGTGTGGAAATGCGCGCCGAGATCAAACGTTTGCACCAGCTCAGCGGCATCACCAGCGTCTATGTCACGCACGACCAGATCGAGGCCATGACCCTGGGCAGCCGCATCGCCGTGATGAAGGACGGCATCCTGCAACAGATCGGCACGCCCAACGAGATTTACCGCCAGCCGGCGAACACCTATGTTGCCGGCTTCATTGGCTCGCCAACCATGAATTTCATTGACGGCGCAATCAGCCAGCCGGGTGCCGGTGGGCAGTTCAGTTTTGCCGGCGGCACGCTGCAACTGGATTGTCCGGCGGCTTCCGGTGCCGTGGTACTGGGCCAGCGGCCCGAGCATATTCACCTCGACCCGCAGGCCAGCTGGCGCGGTGAAGTGCTGCTGGTGGAGCCGACCGGTGCCGATACCTATGTGGTGGTGAATACGGCGTGCGGGCGCATTACCGTGCGTGTGCCGCCGAGCACGCCGATTCAGGTCGGCGAACAGGTTGGCTTGAGCGTCAGCAGCAAGCACAACAACTGGTTTGATGCCGCCACCACCTTGAGAATTCCGAATGTTTGAATCGCGCGATCCGGCCGTGGCTTCGGCCGCACCGTATCCGCGCTGGCTCGGCGATATCGGGGGCACCAATGCCCGCTTCGGCTGGCAGGAATACGAAGGCGCCGCCATCAGCCATGTGCAAGTGCTGCCCTGTGCCGAATACGCTTCGTTGTGCGAGGCGGCGCAAAGCTATCTGGCGCAGCAGGGCTTGGCGGCGCCGCAGTGCGCTGCCTTTGGCATTGCCAACCCGGTCACCGGCGACGCCGTGACCATGACCAACCACCACTGGCAGTTTTCGGTGCAGGCACTGCGCCAGGGGCTGGGTCTGGCGCGGCTGGTATTGCTCAACGATTTCACGGCACTGGCGCTGGCACTGACCGAGTTGCCGCCGCAGCAGCTGCTGCAGATTGGTGGCGGGCTGGCCGCCGACGATGGTGCGATCGGCCTGATCGGTCCGGGTACCGGCCTGGGGGTCTCGGGCTTGTTGCCGCTGGGCCACCAGAACAAGTGGATTCCCATTGCCGGGGAAGGCGGGCATATCAGTCTGAGTGCCAGCACCGAGCGCGAATTCGCCGTGATTCAACACCTGCAACAGCGCTATGGCCATGTGTCCGCCGAGCGGGTCTTGTCAGGCAGTGGGCTGGTCGACCTGTACCACGTGCTGTGCCATCTGGAACACGGTCAGGGCCTGGAGATCACCACGCCGGCGCAGGTGATGGAGCGGGCCCTGGCCGAGCCATCGTCCACCGCGCATCAAGCGCTGGACATGTTCTGTGGTTTTCTGGGTAGCGTTGCCGGGGACCTGGCATTGACGCTGGGCGCGCGCGGCGGCATGTATATCGGTGGCGGCATTGTGCCGCGCATGGTGGAGCGGCTCGAGCGCGGGCCGTTTCGCACGCGCTTTGAAAGCAAGGGGCGTTTCCGCAACTATCTGCAGAATATCCCGGTCTGGGTCATCCGCAGTCCGGTGTCGCCGGCACTGCAGGGCGCCTCGCAGGCGCTGTCACTGACGCAGTGGTGAGTCGGCGCGGTTCAGCTGGATTGTTACCCGCAAGCCTTGCGGTTGCACGGCGCTGACGCGCGCCTCGCCGCGGTGGCGCTGGGCAATTTCCTGCACGATGGACAGGCCCAGACCGCAACCGCCGGGCAAGTCACTGTCGCGCCAGAAGCGTTCGAAGGCCTGCTCGCGCTGTGCGTCACCCAGACCGGGGCCGTTGTCTTCCACTGCCAGTTCCAGATGTTCCCCCTGCTGCCGTACCGAGAGCGTGATGGTGGGTTCATTGCCGGCGTCGCGGCACACGCCATAGCGCAGCGCGTTGTCAATCAAGTTGCTGATGGCCTCGCGCAGCAACACCGGCGAACCCTGGATCCAGGCGTGCGCGTCGCCTTCGTAGCCCAGGTCCACTTTCAGGGCCACCGCACGCGGGCTGAATTCGCGTGCCACGTCCTGCGCCAGGTGCGCCAGATCGACCTGGGTCATGGGCACCTCGGAGCCACTGCGGGCCAGTGCCAGCAGCTGATTCATCAGATGGGCGCTGCGTTGGGCACCGGCATGCACTTTGAGCAGCCGCGCTTTCAGCGCGCCGGGGTCGCTTTCACCCAGGGCCAGTTCGGTCTGGTTGATCAACCCGGCCAGTGGCGTGCGCAGCTGGTGCGCGGCATCGTGAATAAAGCGCTTTTCCTGGCTGACGCTGCGCCGCACCGCTTTGAGCAGGCGGTTGATGGCATCGACCAGGGTATGTACTTCCGCCGGCGCGGCGGCAAATTCCAGCGGCGTCAGGTCGGCCATCGAGCGCTGCTTCAGCTGCCGTTCCAGTTTCGTCAGCGGCGCCATGCCGCGTTTGATGCCGGCATAGACCAGCACGCTGAGGACCAGGCCGAGCAGTAACAGGGGGGCGAACAGGTCGCCGATCAGTTCGGCGGCAATGCGTTCCCGCGCGACATGGCTTTTTGCCAGTTGCACGCGCAGGCGCTGGGGATGGGCTTCGTCGCCGAAAGCCACATCCATGGCCACGGCGCGCATCGGCGTACCGGCAATTTCAATCGGATAAAAAATCAGGCTGCCGGGCGCCGGGTTGTTCGGCGGCGCGGAAATGGCCTGGTTGCCGATCAAAAATTTGCCGGGTGGCGAGGACACCATGTAGCTGACCCGGTCCGAGGGGTCTTCTTCCAGGATCGCCTGGGCTGCCTGGGGGAAGTCCACCAGCAGCCCGGAGCCCATGGGTTTGACTTGCCGCGCCAGCGCGTGCACCGACTGCGTCAGCGATTGGTCCAGCCCTTTCTCGGCATAGTTCAGAGCGATCCGGTAGGTCAGGGCGCCACCGCCCAGCCACAACACCATTTGCGGCAGCAGCAGCCAGAGCAGCAGCTGCCGCCGCAAGGAGCGGGTCTGGGTCATTGCGGCTCCAGCATGTAGCCGAGTCCACGGATATTGCGAATATTCAGGCCGGAGCCGCTCAGCTTGCGGCGCAGCCGGTGGATATACACCTCGAGTGCATTCGAGGCACTGGGCTCGGCGGCGTCGGATTGCCAGACTGTGGCCACGTCTTCGCGGCTGACCACCTGGTTGATGTGCTGCTGCAGCAAGCGCAGCAGTTCCCACTCGCGCTGGGTCAATTCAATCGGCTGGCCAAAGATCCAGGCGCGCGGCAGCTGGCTATCGATTTGTAAACATTGGCTGTCGTCCGGGCTGGTGACGGGCCGGACCTCGGCGTTGAAGGCCGGCAGGCGGGCCCGCCGCAGCAAGGCTTGCACACGGGCTGTCAGCTCGGCGTTGTTGAACGGTTTGGTGAGGTAGTCGTCGGCACCGGCGAGCAGGCCTTCGACGCGGTCATTGATGCCCTCGCGCGCGGTCAGGATCATTACGGGCAGGCTCTCGAAACGCTGTCGAATCCAGCGCAGCAGCGACATTCCGTCAAGCTGTGGCAGACCCAGGTCGAGGATCACGGCGTCGATGACCTGTTCCTGCAGCAGCGACTGTGCGGACAGGCCGTCGGCGCTGTTGCACACGGTATGCGCGGATTGCTTGAGCAAGTCGGTCAAGCCGTCGCGCAACAGGTCGTCGTCTTCAATAATCAGTAAATGGGCCATGCGGGGAATTTACCCGATCCGCGCCGCGGCCCCCCACTGGCGAGCGGGTTTCCCCGCGCTTCGGTTTTTGCGGTACGCTGCGCCCAAGGAGCAGGGGATGCAACCATTACAAGATTCACACCGGGTAGTGCGAGGCCGCTTATGAACCATTCCTGGTCCCGGCCCGGCCCGTGGCTCAATTCACTGCGGGTCAAGCTGCTGGTGTTGCCGGTAGCGCTGGTGTTGCTATTCATCTGGGGCGGCAACTTCCTGGCCGGCAACTATCTTTATGAGCGCCAGAAAACTTTTGTGCTGGCCCAGCAAACGTCGGTGGCGCAGGTATCGGCCGAGGTGATCAGCCAGAAGATCCATGATCGCATCGAGACGCTGGAGGCGGTTGCCGAGCGGGTCGAGCCGGCGCGCCTGCATGAGCGCGGCTATGCACAAGCGTTTCTGCGCGATCGCTATTCGCTGACGGTATCGTTTGCCGCCGGCGCCGTGTTGCTGGACGCGAACGGTGTGGCGGTGGGGGATATGCCGCAGCTGGCCGGGCGGGTCGGCACCAGCTATGCCGACCGCGCCTATTTTCAGCAGGCCAGGGACAGCGCGAAAACGGTGGTGAGTTCGCCGGTCCAGGGGCGTTTGCTGAAGCAAACCGTGGTCACCTTCGTGGTGCCGCTGTTTAGCGCGCCCGGTAAGTTTGCCGGCGCTTTGGTCGGCGCCCTGGATATCGCCTCGCCGCAATTCCTGGGCTTGCTCGCCAGTGCGCAAGCGATGGGCTACAACGAGTTTTACCTGGAGTCGATGCAAGAGCAAGCGACCATTGCCAGCTCCGACCCGACGCGCGTCATGCAGCCCTTGCTGGACAACAGCTTTTCGCGGCATCTGCGCGATGGCGAGACCCTGTATTTCGGCCGCAACCGACTGGGCGTGGAAAAGATATATGCCGTCGCGCCGATTGAGGCAACCGACTGGAAGCTGGTGATCGCCTTGCCGAGCAGCATTGCCTTCGCGCCGGGCACTGCGCTGCGCCAGGCTTTGAACTGGCTGGCGCTGCTGAGCACCCTGGTCTGCGTGGGGCTGGCGGTGCTGGTGTCCAGGCGCCTGGTCAACCCGCTGGCGCAAGCGGCCACCGACATGGACGCGATGAGCAATTCCGTGCAGGCGCTGGCGCCGATCCCCGAGCAGGGCGACACCGAGGTGCGTCTGCTGATTGGCAGTTTCAACCGGTTGGTGCAAAAAATCCAGGGTCAGAACCAGGTGCTGGCGGATGAGCGCAAAGCCCTGATCGCTGCCAAGGCAGCGCTGAATGCACTGAACGAAGCCCTGGAAGTGAAGGTGCAGCAGAGGACCGAGGAGGTGCAGGATTTGTACGACCTGGCGCCCTGCGGCTACCACAGCCTGAATCCGCAGGGTGTGGTGTTGCAGGTCAACCGCACTGAGCTGGAATACCTGGGCTATCGCCGCGAGGAGTTTGTTGGCCGGCCGATATTCGACTTCATGTCCGCCGAAAGCGCACAGAAAGTGCGCAACACATTCCCTGATTTCCTGCTGCACGGATATCTGTCGGATCTGGAGTTGGAGTTCCGCTGCAAGAACGGCGCCCTCAGGCCGTTCCGGGTGGACGCGAACCTGGTCCGCGATGCCCAGGGCGAGCCGCTGTATAGCCGCAGCACGTTGATGGATGACAGCGAGCGCAAGACGCAAAAACAGCGCATGCAGGAGCTCTACCAGTTCTTGCAGGAGGTGGTCGAGAAGCTGCCCTTCGGGCTGCTGGTGTACGACACCCAGCACCGCATCGTGCTGCACAACAAACTGCTGTCTGAGTTACTGAATCTGCCGGCCGACTTCTTTGCGCATGGCGACGTGTTCCACACCACGCTGCTGCGCTTCAAGCACGCGCGTGGTGATTTTGGCGATGTACCGCTGGATGGCATCGTCAAGGCCTATGCCCACAGTCTGGGCAAACGCGAACCGCTGCGCATCGAGCGTCTCTATACCAACGGGCGCTCGTTCGAAGTACTGGGCCAGCCCTTGCTGAGCGAGCACATGGTGGTGACCTATACCGATACCACGGCGCAGAAAGAGAGCGAGAAGCTGCTGCGCGAAGCCAAGGAACTGGCCGAGGCAGCAACGCAGTCCAAGAGCCAGTTTCTGGCCAATATGAGCCACGAAATACGCACGCCCATGAATGGCATTCTGGGCCTGGCCTATATCTTGGGCAAGATGCCGATCGGCGCCGATGCGCGCGGCCTGGTGCACCGCATTGAGCAGACCGGCCGCACCCTGCAAGCGATCCTGAACGACATTCTCGATTTTTCAAAAATTGAAGCCAACCAGATGGCACTGGAACACAGCAACTTCACGCTGAGCGAAGTGCTGGACAGCGTTTCCACCATCATGCTGGGCGACCCCAGTCACCCCGATGTGGATGTTGCCATTTCACCGCCACCGAGCCACGTTCCAAGCCTGGTTGGCGATGGTTTGCGGCTCGGCCAGGTGTTGATCAATCTGGTCGGTAATGCGATCAAGTTCACGCACCAGGGCTTCGTTCGGCTCGAGGTGAGCCAGCTCGATAGCAGCGACCATTCGGTGTGCTTGCGCTTTGCCGTGCGCGACAGTGGCATTGGCATCTCGGAATCCGTGATGGCGGAAATTTTCAAGCCCTTCAGCCAGGCTGACACCTCTACCACGCGCAAGTATGGCGGCACCGGGCTGGGGCTGTCGATCAGCCGCCGGCTGATCGAAATGATGGGTGGCAGCTTGCATGCCAGCAGCACCCTGGGCCAGGGCAGCGAGTTTTCCTTCATGCTGACATTTCCGCTGGCCACCGACGCCATTGAAATCAACCAGCACTTGAAGTGCCTGGATTTGTTGATTGCCGACGATTCGGATATTTCCCGCGATGCGCTGAAAAGCACTGCCTTGTCGCTGGGCTGGAATCCCACCGTGGTCGACGGTGGCGCAGCCGCCTTGCAGCAGGTGATCCGCCGCAAGCACTCCGGCAAGGAGCCCGAGGTGCTGGTGCTGGACTGGAAGATGCCGGATCTGGACGGTCTGGATGTGGCGGTCGCAGTGAATGCAGAATTGCAGGGCGCGCAAGGCCCGATCATCATCCTGGCGACGGCCCATTCGCGCGAAGATTTGCTGGCGCAGCCGGCCAGCCGCTTTGCCGACGCCGTGCTGAACAAGCCGGTGTCGCCCTCGGCCTTGTACGACGCGGTGGCGGCGGCCATGATCAAACGCGGCCCCCTGGCCGCGCATTCACGCAAGCCGGGTGGCGCGCGTTTGCAGGGGCTGCGTTTGCTGGTGGTTGACGACAGTGAGGTGAACCGGGAAGTGGCGCGGCTGATCTTTGCCGGTGAGGGCGCCGAGGTCCGCACGGTGGCGGATGGCGGTGAAGCGGTGCATTGGCTGGATGTCCATCGCGACCAGGTTGACATCGTGTTGATGGATGTGCAGATGCCGGTGATGAATGGCATAGAAGCGACCCGTTTGTTGCGTGCCGACCGCCGTTTTTCCGACTTGCCCATCGTTGCCCTGAGCGCCGGTGCGTTTGCGCATGACCGCCAGGTGGCGTTGGCGGCAGGCATGAATGAACACATTACCAAACCGATGGATGTCGAGCGTGCCGTGGCGGTGCTGCTGTCGCTGCGGCACGGCGGGCCTGTGCCGGCTCCGGCGCCCTTGCCCGCGCCCTTGCCCGCGCCGCGGGTGGCGGACGCGCCGCCGCGTGCGTTGCGCTACCCTGGTCTGGATGTGGAGGCGGCTATTCGCGTCTGGCGCAGCGCCGCCAGGTTCCAGTCGTTTCTGCGCATGTTCGAGGCCGATTACAGCGCCAAGCTGGCGCAGATGGACACACTGGCGGCGCCGGAGTTGCTGGCCATGCTGCACAAGCTGGCCGGCACCGCCGGCAACCTGGGCTTGCTCGAACTTAGCCGTGCAGCGAAAACGCTGGAGCAGCAATTGCGCAGCGATGGCGCGGCGCCGCAGGCCATGGCCGAGCTGACTGCACATGCCGGCGTGGCCTGGACTTCGATGCGTCAATACCTGGCCGACGCCGCGCCGTCAGCGGCGCCGGCTGTCGAGCTGGAGCGGCCACCGCAAACGCAGGACGGAGCGGCCCTGCTGCAGGAATTGTTGGTCGTGCTGGCGAGTGACAGTCCGGATGGCGCCGAGGCATTGCTGAATACGCTGGCGCTTTGCCTGCCCGCAGTGGACTGGAGTACCTTGCGGATGGCGATTGCCCGGTTTGACTTTCGCGCGGCCGAGCGCGAAGTGCAGCGCCTGCGCAAGGCGCTTTAGAAGTGCAGCGCCTGCCTAAGGCGCTTTAGTTGTGGTCCCAGTCGCGGCGCTCCAGGAAACTGGCGGCGTACATTCCAACCGGCGCAGGCGCATGCATGGAATAGCGCTTGGTCAGCGCCAGATACCATTTCAAAATATTCCTGTAGATCATTGCGTGCCGATCTCTGATAACGATATATACAGTTTATACCGTTTAACTGAATTTGCAATGCCGTGTATTTTCAATTGAATGTTCAAGCGTTGCCAGTTATTCAGGCAAGGTATCGCGATTGCGTGACAGCCGAGTGACGCCACGGTGCGGCAATTGCGGGCCTTGATCTAAATCAGCGACTTGCGGATGCGGGCCGAGAGAATGTCGATCAAGGTGACGGTGGCCACCACAATCAGCATCACGGCGCAGGTTTCGGCGTACTGGAAGGCGCGAATAATTTCCCACAGCACCACGCCAATACCACCGGCGCCGACCATGCCCACCACGGTGGCAGAACGCACATTCGATTCAAAGCGGTACAGGGAATAGGAAATCCACAGCGGCATGACCTGCGGAATTACGCCGTAGACAATTTCGTGCAGGGCGCTGGCCCCGGTCGAGCGGATGCCTTCGACCGGATGCGGATCAATCGCCTCCACGGCTTCGGAAAACAGTTTTGCCAGCACACCGCTGGTGTGAATCCACAGCGCCAGAACGCCGGCGAACGGGCCCAGTCCGACGGCCACCACGAACAGCATGGCAAACACCATTTCGTTGATAGCGCGGCTGGCATCCATCAGGCGACGCACTGGCTGGTAGACCCACCAGGGCACGATATTCGAGGAGGCCAGCAGTGCCATCGGCACCGCAGAGACCACTGCCAGTGCGGTACCCCAGAGGGCGATTTCCAGCGTTACCAGCATTTCCTCCAGGTACATCCGCCAGTCGCCAAAATTGGGCGGAAAAAATTCCGCGCCGTAGCTCAGCATATTGCCCGAATCGCGCACCAGGTCGAGCGGTCGCATGTCGGCGCCACGCCAGGAGCCGGCCAAAACGCCGAGCAGCAGAACCCAGGCCAGATAGCTGAGCCAACTGCGTTTCGATTCGGGCAGCATGCTTACTTCAGGGCTGCCAGTTTGGCGTCGACTTCGGCCAGCCGGGTCTTCTTGTCGGCGTCGCTCAGATTGGCGTCGGACTCAATCTTCACGCGCTTGCTGAACAGGTCGAGCTGGCGAATCGGAACCAGTTGCGCATCGCTCGACTCGCGGAAGCCACCCCATTTGTAGAGGTTCATCATGACTTCCTTTTCATGCGCGTCGGTCTTGGCGTAGCCCAGGAAGAAGGTTTTCAGTTTCGCCTTGACCGGCTCCGGCAGGTCTTTGCGCATCACGATCGGGTCCGAGGGAATCAGCGGCGAGGTCCAGATGATGCGCAATTCATTGAACTTCTCAGGAAAGCCGCTGTGCAGCTTTTCCATGTTTTCGCTGTTGTTGGTGGCGACGTCGACCTGTTTGTTGGCCACTGCCAGGGCGTTGGCTTCGTGGTTGCCCGAGCGGCTGACGCGGAAGGCGGTCTTGGCGTCGACATTGTGCTTGGCGAACACGTAGTAGCTTGGCACCAGGTAGCCCGAGGTGGAATTCGGGTCGCCATTGCCAAAGGCCAGCGACTTGGCATTTTTCAGCATGTCGTCGACCGACTTGATCGGGCTGTCTTTGTGCACGATCAGGTGCGAGTAATAGCCTTCGGTGCCGTCGGCGTTGACGATCTTGGCAAAAATTTCGCCGTTGGCGCGGTCCACCGCTTCCATCGCCGACTTGTTGCCAAACCAGGCCAGCTGCACCTTGTTGAAGCGCATCGCTTCAATCACCCCGGCATAGTCCGAGGCGAAGAAGGCGTTGATCTTGAGGCCGGTCTTGCGGCCCATGTCGTCGAGCAGCGGTTGCCAGGATTGGCGCAGGCTTTGCGAGGACTCGGTCGAGATAATGCCGAAATTGACTTCCTGCGCCTGGGCGGCGCCCAGGCCGAAGGTCAGCGCGATGGCGGTGCTGGCGACAAACTTTTTGAACATGGAAATACTCCGTGAAATGGGATCGGTGAAAGCGGAAAAGCGCGAAAGCGGGGAAGCGTGGTTGGGGGTAGCGGGATTCAGACTCAGACGGCACCGGCCAGCGGGTTCAGCCAGGGGCCGCTGGCTGCGCCGGGGGCACTGGCGCCGTGCGTCGCTGCGCCAGCGGGTGCCAGCAATTCGTCCACCTGCACGCCATAGAGTTCGCGCAGCAGCGTGGGTGTCAGCGTGTTCGAGGGGCCGTCAAACACCACCTTGCCTTTGTGCAGGGCGATGGTGCGCGGGCAGTACTTCATGGCCATGTCGACCTGGTGCAGGGACACCACCACAGTGCAGGCGTCTTCGCGGTTGATGCGTGCCAGAATTTCCATGACGTTGCGCGAGGACTCCGGGTCCAGCGAGGCAATCGGTTCATCGGCAAGAATCAGTTGCGCGCCCTGCACCAGGGTGCGCGCAATGGCGGCGCGCTGTTGTTGGCCACCGGACAAGGTCGAAGCCCGTTGCGCATGGCATTCGCCAATGCCGACCCGGTGCATGGCGTTCAGCGCCAGGCTGCGCTCCTGGGCACTGAACAGGCCGAGCCAGCTGCGCCAGCGCGCGGTGCGGTGCAGGCTGCCGACCAGTACGTTGAGCAAGGTGGACAGGCGGTTCACCAGATTGAATTGCTGGAACACAAAGCCAACGCGGGCGCGCAACTGGCGGATGTCGTGGTGGATGCGCCCGCCACGCTGCACGCAGCAGCCGTCGATTTCAATCAGCGAGGCGCTGCCGGCATCGGCGCTCATCAGGCCGGCGATGTGGCGCAGCAAGGTGGACTTGCCGGAGCCGGAAGCACCGATCAAGGCCACCATCTCGCCGCGCTCAATGCACAGATTGATGTCACACAGGGCATGGCGGCCACTGGGAAAGTGCTTGTTCAATTGCTGAATGCGAAGTGCGTTGGGCATGGTGTGGCAGAACTTGTCTAGACAATCA
Source organism: uncultured beta proteobacterium (assembly GCA_903897925.1). Taxonomy (GTDB): domain Bacteria; phylum Pseudomonadota; class Gammaproteobacteria; order Burkholderiales; family Burkholderiaceae_C; genus Allorhodoferax. The sequence goes on from CAIUDG010000167.1 coordinate 17,083, forward strand.
CACTGTGCGGTGGACGTGTGACGCGGGATTGACAGGACCATGAATGTTTCATGTCGGCAGCGCCCTCAGAGCACGCGCCGGCCTGCGCGCCAGACCGCGCGCACCACCGCGTGCGGCGCTGCACCGTCCTGCGCGACCAGGCGCACGCGGACCAGATCGGCGCGCAGACCGGGCGCAATCGCACCGCGGTCGGACAGGCCGCAGGCCAGCGCCGGGGCGCGGCTGACAGTCGCCACGGCCTGCGGCAGGTCCAGGATGCCGTCGTGCACCAAACGCATCACGGCGCAGAGCAGACTGCCCGGCACATAGTCCGAAGACAGAATGTCCAGCAGGCCCTGGCGTGCCAGATCGGCGGCGGCAATATTGCCGGAATGCGAACCGCCGCGAACCACATTGGGGCCGCCCATCACGGTGGACAGGCCACAGGCGCGGGCGGCCTCGGCCGCGGCCAGGGTGGTCGGAAATTCGGAAATGCTGGCGCCCTCGGCATGCGCCTGTGCCACGTGGGCAGCGCTGGTGTCGTCGTGGCTGGCCAGCGCAATGCCGTGGCTGCGGCAGTAGTCGACAAAATAGCGGCGGTGCGGATCGGCGTATTGCGACTGCAAGGTCTGCGCATGCGCTACCTGGAAGGCGAATTTTTCCTGGCTCCAGCCCTTTTTTCCGGTGTAGTAGATCCGCGCATGCTCCAGGTTTTCCCATTGGCGCTGGCCTGGCGTGTGGTCCATCAGCGAGATCAGCGACAGGCGCGAATGGCCGTGGAAGGGGGCGAACAGTTCAATCGTGTTGGGCGCTGGCAGTTCGCAGCGCACATGCAGGTGGTGATCGGCACGCAGCAGGTCGTTTGCTGCGCAATGGTCGATGGTGGCCAGCACCTGGTTCCAGGGGCTGCCGCGCAAACTGTCCGGGTCGGCTTCCCCGACGCCCAGGGCGTCGAACACGGTGGTGATGCCGGCGGCGGCAATCTCGGCATCGTGCGCCACCAGTGCCGGCAGCTCGGCCCACTGCACCTTGGGGCGCGGCATCAGGTGGCGCTCGAAGTTGTCGGTGTGGATTTCGACCAGACCGGGCAGCAGGTAGTCGCCTTCCAGGTCGAAGGCATCGGTGCCGGCATAGGCGCCAGCGTCAAGGTCGGCAATGTGGCCGTCCTGCAGCGCCAGGGTGCCGTGGACGATGCTGTCGGGCAGCACCAGGCGGGCATTTTTGAAAGTGTTGGGTTTCAGCATGGGGTACTCCGGAAATCGGCCACCTGGATGTGGCGCGTGGCCACCGCAGCGCCAACCGCGTGGTCATGAAAAATGCCGAGTACGGCGGCACCGCGTGCGGTGGCTTCGCGAATCAGGGCGATCACGGTGTCGGTATTGGCGGCGTCGAGCGAGGCCGTGGGTTCATCCAGCAGCAGCAAAGGCTTGGCCTTGATCATGTTGCGGGCGATATTGATGCGCTGTTGCTCGCCGCCGGAAAAAGTGGCGGGCGGCAGTGACCACAGGCGTTGCGGGATCTGCAGCCGGGTCAGCCAGCGCGCTGCTTCCTGGCGTGCCGCCTGCACCGCTTCCTGGCTGGCGCCGGCATCGTCGAGCAGCACCTCGGCCACCACATCGAGAGCGCTGACGCGCGGAATGACGCGCAGGAACTGGCTGACGTAGCCAATGGTGTCGCGGCGCAGCTGCACCAGGGTGCGCGGCGTGGCTTCGGTCACTTCTACTGCGGCGCGCCCCGGCGCGCAGATGCGGATGCTGCCGGCACTGGCCCGGTAGTTGGCATAGATCAGTTTCAGCAAGGTGCTTTTGCCCATGCCGGAGGGGCCGTCCAGCACCACGCATTCGCCGGCACGGAGCTCCAGATCAACGCCGTCGAAGACCGGCAATTCCAGACCATTCTGGTGGTGCAGGGTGAAGCGCTTGGCCACTCCCTTGAGTTGCAGCAGGGCGTGGGTCATGGTTGCAGTACCGAAGAAACAAGCAGTTGGGTATAGGCGTGCTGGGGATCGTCCAGCACCTGGTCGGTGAGGCCGGACTCGACGATCCGGCCGCGCTGCATCACGATCATGCGGTGCGCCAGCAGGCGCGCGACGGCCAGGTCGTGCGTCACCACAATGGCGGCGAGTTGCATCTGGCGTGTCAGCTGGCGCAGCAGGTCGAGCAGGCGTGCCTGCACCGACACGTCTAGGCCGGAGGTGGGCTCGTCCATGAACACCAGGCGCGGTTGCGTCACCAGGTTGCGGGCAATTTGCAGGCGCTGGCGCATGCCGCCGGAAAACGTGCGTGGCGTGTCGTCGATGCGCTGCACATCGATTTCCACACGCTGCAGCCAGTCCTGGGCGCAGGCGCGGAGCTGGCCGTAATGGCGCTGGCCCAGGCCCATCAGGCGTTCGCCGACGTTGGCACCGGCGGACACGTCCATGCGCAGGCCGTCGGCGGCCTGTTGGTGCACAAAGCCCCAGTCGGTGCGCGCCAGCAGGCGTTGCTGTGCCTGTGACATGCCATAGACCTCTTGCAGACCGTGTTCGCGGGTGCGGAAATGCACGCTGCCAGCGTCCGGCAGCAGACGCGCGGCGACGGCGTTGAGCAAGGTCGATTTGCCGGAGCCGGATTCACCGACCACCGCCAGCACTTCGCCCGGCCAGAGGTCAAACGAGGCATCGTGCAGGGCCAGTTGCTGGCCGTAGCTTTTGCGGATGCCGCGCACTTGCAGCAGGGGCAGGGCAGAGGAGGACAGCGGCATATCAGGTCTCGATCACAAAACTCAGTCCGTGCTGTGCGAAGCCCAGTCCGGTGTAAAACGCATGCGCCTGGGTGCGGCGCGCGTTGGAGGACAGCGCCAGTTTGTAGCAACCGGCCTGGCGTGCCTGTTCGATGGCATGCGCCATCATCCGGCGGCCAATGCCCTGGCTGCGGCGTGCGGCGGCCACCACCACGTCTTCGGCAATCGCCGAGGGCGTGCCGCAGTGCGCCAGGTTGTCCATGATCAGCAGCGCATAGCTGCCGACCAGCGCGGGTTGGCCCTGGGCGTTCAGCGTGGCCGGGTCCAGCACCACATACAGGTGGTAGTTCGGGTAGCGTGCAAAGCGCTGCCACACGGCCTGCGCGGCGTCCAGCGGCAGCACCGCTTCATCGTCCAGACCGGCGTACAGCCCGAGCACGCCCTCGATGTCAGCGGCTTCGGCCTGGCGTATTTCCAGTGTCTGGGTCATGTGCGCTCCTGCGGTGTGGCAGCGGCGGCGTCGGCCTGGCGCGACTGGCAGTAATCGGAATCGGAGCACACATGCAGGCGCGTGCCGGCGTCGTCCGTGATGACTTCATCGAGAAAGCTGTCAGTGGCGCCGCACAGTGCGCAGCCGGTATTCCAGCGCTGCACTTCAAACGGATGGTCGACAAAGCCCAGGCTCTCCACCGAGGTGTAGGGCGGCACCGCATAAATGCGCTTTTCACGGCCGGCGCCAAACAGCTGCAGCGCCGGGTTCAGGTGCATTTTCGGGTTGTCGAATTTGGGAATCGGCGACGGCGACATGATGTAGCGCGAATTCACCAGCACCGGGTAGTCGTAGGTGGTGGCGATGTGGCCGTAGCGCGCAATGTCTTCGTACAGCTTGACGTGCATCAGCCCGTATTCGGCCAGTCCATGCAGGGTGCGGGTTTCGCTTGCGCGCGGCTCCAGGCGTTGCATCGGCTCCGGTACCGGCACCTGGTAGACCAGGATCTGGCCTTCGTGCAGCGGTTTTTCGGGAATCCGGTGGCGCGTCTGGATCAGCGTCGCCTCGGCGGTGTGGGTGGTGGTGGCGACGCCGGCGGTGCGCTGGAAAAAGCGCCGGATGTTGACCGCATTGACGGTGTCATCGGAGCCCTGGTCGATCACCTTCAGCACATCCTGCGGGCCCAGCACCGCTGCCGTGACCTGGATGCCGCCGGTGCCCCAGCCATAGGGCAGCGGCATTTCGCGTGCGCCAAATGCCACCTGGTAGCCGGGGATTGCCACGGCTTTCAGGATGGCGCGCCGGATCATGCGCTTGGTGCGTTCATCGAGGTAGGCGAAGTTGATGTTTTCGCTGCGTGGCGCGGTCTGGTTCATGGCGTGGCTCCGGCCTGGGCACGCAAGCGGCGCACCAGTTCGAGTTCGGACTGGAAGTCGACGTAGTGCGGCAGCTTGAGGTGTTGCACAAAGCCGGAGGCTTCCAGGCTGTCGCTGTGCGAGAGCACGAATTCCTGCATCTGCGCCGGTGCTTCGATGGCTTCGCCCAGTTCTGGCGCGCGCAGCGCCCGATCGACCAGGCCCATGGCCATGGCTTTGCGTTCGTTGTGGCCAAAGGCCAGGCCGTAGCCGCGGGTGAATTTGGGCGGCTCGGTTTTGCTGCCGGCAAACTGGTTCACCATTTCGCACTCGGTGACTTCCAGGTCACCGATGGACACCGCAAAACCGAGTTCTTCCGGCACGATTTCCAGTGCCACCTGGCCCAGCCGTATTTCGCCGACGAAGGGGTGGCTGTGCGAATAGCCGCGCTGGGTGGAGTAGGCCAGCGCCAGCAAAAAGCCCTCGTCGCCACGCGCCAGGTTTTGCAGCCGGGTGGCGCGGTTGGCCGGGAAGCGCAGTGGTTCGCGGGTCAGGTCAAACGGTGCCGGGTCGCCGGGTGGTGCCGGATGGGTTTCGATCAGGCCTTCCTGGTTCAGCAGATCGACCACGCGCGGGCTGGCCACCGACGTCGCTGGCACCGGTGGCGCGCTGGCCGCCGCCTGCGGGTCGGCCAGCGACGCGGCGAGCAGGCTGAAGTCGAGCAGCCGCTGGGTGTAGTCATAGGTGGGTCCGAGCAGCTGACCGCCGGGGATGTCCTTGAAGGTGGCCGAGATGCGGCGTTCCAGTTGCATGTCGGCGGTTTGCAGCGGCTCGGAATGGCCCAGCCGTGGCAGCGTGGCGCGGTAGGCGCGCAGCAGAAAAATGGCTTCTACCAGATCGCCGGCGGCCTGCTTGATGGCCAGGGCCGCCAGTTCCGGGTCGTACACCGAGCCTTCGCACATGACCCGGTCGACCGCCAGTTTGAGCTGCTGGCGAATCTGCGCCACGCTGAGCTCCGGTTCGACCGGGTCGCCCCGGCGCTGGCGTTCCAGCAGCTGGTAGCTGTTGAGGATGGCGGTTTCCCCGCCCTTGACGGCCACATACATGCTCAGTCCTTTGCCACGAATTCGATCCGGCTGGTGCGTGTCAGACCGACGATCTGGTCCGGCGCCGCCAGCAACAGGTCAATGCCGCACGGGAAGCTGGCATGGTTGTCGGCCCATTGGGCGGCCAGGTCGGCGCCCTGGGCCTGGTTCAGACCCGGGCGCAGCACGATGCTGCTCTGGATGCCGGGGCCGCTGAGGCGCCAGGCAGCGCTGTCGGTGTTGCTGCTGGCGTCCTGTGTGAAGTGCGGCACGTCCAGCACACAGGTGGTGGATTGCTCCGGGTAGGCATCACTGCCGGCGGCAAACTGCGCCAGCGGTGGCATTTCGTTGATGTCGGCGATCCAGGCAAACTGCGCCTGGCCCGGCTGCTCGACCAGGCGGCAACCGGTGTGAAAACGCAGCCAGGGCGCGGCGTTGCTGCACGCCAGCGTTGGCGACAGCCACACAGTGCAATCGGCGTCGAGCAGGGCCAGCAACAGGCCGGCGCTGGCGGCATTGCCGGCTTGCGGGGTGTCCGCATCATGTTCCAGCAGCACCACCCGGCCCGGGTGCGACAGGGCTTGCAGCGAAGCGCGGAAGACGCGCTGGCTGGCCTGGCTTTCGTTGCTGAATCCGGCGCCAATGGCGCGCAGTTCTTCGGGGCTCATTGGCTGTCCTCTTGGTCATCCGCGGCGCCTGATTCGCGCGCCACGGTAAAGAAATCGACTTTGGTGCTTTGCGCCCGGGCCTGGCGCTGTGCCTGCTGCTGTTGCAGGTGCGTGCGCAGCGGTGCCAGCAAGCGGGTCTCCCAGCTGCTGTGCTGCGCCGGGTCTTGCAGCAGCGCGTCGGCGACTGCCGCCAGCTGCGCCTGGCGCTGTGAGCGACCCAGCACATAGGCCACGCCAACTGCCGACGGTGTGTCCGCCAGGTCCAGCCGCAAGGCGCAGCGCGTGACCGTGACTTCCCCCAGGTTGAAGCGCTCGCCCGTGCCGCCGGCGCGGGCTTGCACCATCATCAGTCCGGTCTCCGGGGCGCGCAGCCAATGCGGCGTGCCGTGGGCATATGCGCCCAGGGCCGGCTCCAGCAGCGGCAAGGGCGCGCGTGCCAGCAGTGCCATCCACTGCGCGCGCGCCGCCGGGCGGCCTGCGGTCTTGTCAAAATCTTGAAACATGGGCGGTGATAATCGGGAAGTTGTATAGACAAATCAAACTCTGGGCCAGAGCTTAAACAGCGAGCGTGTAAATTTCATGACAGCAGTTCCCCCTTCCACGGCGTTGCAGAGCGGTGCCGAACGCATCAGTTTCTGGAGCCAGATTGCCAGCGATCTGGCACAGGCCATTGGCTCCGGGGTGTATGCACCCGGGCAGCGCCTGCCTTCGGAACACAGCCTGGCACAACAGTTTGGTGTGAACCGGCACACCATTCGCCGGGCACTGGCCAGTCTGGGCTTGCAGGGCCTGGTGCGCGTGACGCAGGGCAGCGGCACCTATGTGGAAGATTTCGCGGTAGAGCTGGTGTTGGGCAAGCGCACCCGCCACCAGCAGAATTTGTCGCAGGCCGGTTTGCGCGGCCGCATGCAGGTGCTTGACGCCAGCACCCAGCGCGCCACCCGGGCCCAGGCCAAGGCATTGGAGGTAGCGCTTGGCAGCACCCTGCTGCGCATGCAAATGCTGGGCGAAGCCGAGCGCCAGGTGCTGCATGTCAGCGAGCGCTATTTCCCGCTGCCGCGTTTTGCGCAGATGGAGCAGATGGTGCGCGACAGCGGCTCCATCACAGTGGCGTTTCAGGCCCACGGCGTGCCCGACTACACCCGGCGCGAAAGCCGCATCAGCGCCGAGATGGTGGACGCCGCCGTGGCCGCGCAACTGCGCCAGCCAGCGAACCGTCCGACCCTGCTGGTGGAAAGCGTGAATGTCGACCCGCAGGGCCGGCCGATTGAATTTGCGCGTACCTGGTTTGCCGGCGACCGGGTGCGACTGATGGTGTCCCACCATGACTGATAGCCCAAGCGCAGCCAGCGGGCGCTTCGCCATTTACTATGCGCCGCGTCCGGACAGCCGCCATTGGCTCGCTGGCAGCCAGTGGTTGGGCCGCTGCGCGGTGCGCCAAGAGGCACTGCCGCAAGCGCCGATGGCAGGCCTGGAGCCAGCCCTGCTGCAGCAGTTGACGGCGGCGCCGCGGCGTTATGGCTGGCATGCCACGCTGAAGGCGCCGTTCCAGCTGGCGCCGGGTGTCAGCCTGGCGGCCTTGCAGCAGCAACTGCGGGCGCTTGCGGCAGACTTGCAGCCGTTCGACATGCCGGCCTTGCAGGTGGTGTTGCTGGACGATTTTCTGGCGCTGGTGCCGGACCCGCTGGCGCCGCAAAACGCCGCCATCCAGGCGCTGGCGCGGCGTTGCGTGATGGACTTGCAGCCACTCGCCGCGCCGCTGGGCAGTGCCGAACTGGCGCGCCGGCGCCAGGCCGCTTTGACGCCGCAGCAGGATGCGCTGATGTTGCGCTGGGGCTATCCGCATGTGTTCGACTATTTTCGTTTTCACCTGTCACTCACCGGTCCGCTAGGGGCGCTTTCCGCTGCTGCCCGGCAGGCCTTGCAGGCCGCTGCGCAGGCGCATTTCGCTGCGCTGCCGGCCGGCCGCTTTGACAGCCTGGCGCTGTTCCATGAAGCGTCGCCGGGCGCCGATTTTGTGCTGCTGGAACATGTTGGGCTGGGGCCATGAGCGGCCGTCTGTTGTATGTCATGGGGCCTTCGGGCGCCGGCAAGGACAGCCTGATTGCCTGGTTGCGCCAGCGGCTGGCGGCAGAGCCGGCGCTCTACTGGTCCCAGCGCACCATCGACCGGCCGCGCAGCGACGCGGACGCACAGCACGAAGCCGTCAGCAGCGGCGAATTTGCCGGCTTGCATGCGCAAGGCCGCTTTGCCTTGTGCTGGCAGGCCAACGGCCAGCACTATGGCGTTCGCCACACTGAGCTGCTGCCACTGCAAGGCAATGCCTGGGTCGTGGTGAACGGTTCACGCGCCTATCTGCCCGAATTGCTGCGCCGCTATCCGACCGCGCTGGCCCTGCACATTACCGCGCCGGCGCCGGTGTTGCGCCAGCGCCTGCTGGCGCGCGGGCGTGACACGCCGCAGGCGGTGGAGGCACGGGTGCAGCGTGCCCTGCAATGGGTTCCTCCTGCACATCTGCAAACGCTGGAGTTTTGCAACGATGGCCGGCTTGACGACTGTGGCCGGGCCCTGCTGCAGACCTTGCAACAACTGCCCGACTGGCCGCCCGCACGCTGAGCGCAGGCGTCCCCTTTATTTATCCATCCCGCAGGAACTGCCATGCCCTTGACCCATATCCGTGCCCACAACGCGCCGCCGCCGGTGCAACTCGGTGAAACCCCGACGCTGGCCAGCAACGCGGTGGTGCTGGATTGCCATTTTGGCCGCTACACCGAAGTGGCAGCGCTGACACGCATGAAAGACTGCGTGTTGGACGACTATTCGTATGTGATGCAAAACGGTGAACTGATGTCCACCGATATTGGCAAATTCGCGAACATTGCGGCGGCGGTGCGCATCAATCCTGGCTTTCATCCGATGGAGCGCCCGAGCCTGCACCACTTCACGTACCGGCGTGCCATGTATGGACTGGACGACCAAGACGACGCCGCGTTTTTTGACTGGCGCGCGCGCCAGCGGGTGCAGATTGGCCACGATACCTGGATCGGCCACGGCGCCGTCATCATGCCGGGGGTGCGCATTGGCAATGGCGCGGTGATCGGCAGCAATTCGGTCGTGACCAAAGACGTGCCGGCCTATGCGATTGCGGCCGGCGCGCCGGCCAAAGTGCTCCGGCAGCGCTTTCCCCGGGATATTGCACAGGCCATCGAAGCCACCGCCTGGTGGGACTGGGAGCACGAATTGTTGCGCGAACGCATGGCCGATTTTTGCGACCTGCGCCAGTTTTTGGCCAAATACGCGCCCTGAGCGCGGCGGCCGCGCCGGGGTCGCTTTTCGCTTCGGCGATTTCTACCGCCCAGACTCCTCAGCAAGCTGCTGAAATACTGGTTCGACGGTCAAAAGTCGTCGACTTTTCAGGTCATGTTGCCCTTGGCATGCTGAAAATAAACGTGTGTAGCTCGTTTCGCGAGGTCGGTCATTTTCGAATTTGCGGGGCCAGGAGGTATTTCAGCAGCCTGCTATTCACTATTCACTATTCACTAGTCGGTATTCGGTATTGGTATTGGTATTGGTATTTTTTTACCTTGAAATATTTACAAAAATATCTGGGGACTGGCGAAGCGGGTATCCGGGCGTAGGTCCCATTCGCTGCTGAGACCAAGCGGTGGCGCCGGCCAAGGTGTTTGTGAAGTGCGGCGGGTTTCCCAGAAGCGCTGGTCAGCGAGCGTGGACCGTAGAACGGGTGCCCGCTTCGTCAGTCCTCGCCCACCCGCGGACGCGCAATGCAGCGAG
>CAIUDG010000168.1 GCA_903897925.1 uncultured beta proteobacterium
ATGGGCTTCCCCTCTCAGAACAAGTTGATGAAAAGTTTGACCTCTCCATCGTGGCACTGAGTTGCCGTAAACCGCAACCCTTCGGGCGCGCGGCTTGCTCGGGACGGGGAAGTCCCTTTCATTCGATTGGGGGAGATGGCTAGGGCCAGGCGCGCGCCCTGGTGGCGCCGCTGGCGGTCTGGAAGAACGCCACCGAGCGTTGCAGCTGCTCGGCTTGCGCCGACAGTTCTTCACTGGTTGCTGCCAGTTGTTCCGAGGCGCTGGCGTTTTGCTGGGTGGCGCGGGTCAGCTGGCCCATGGCGCCGCCAATCTGCAGCACCGAGTCACTCTGGTCGGTGGATGCGGCGGCGATTTCCTGGACCAGTTGCGAAGTCCGCTGGATCGTCGGAACAATGGTTTCCAGCACCTTGCCGGCGCGCTCTGCGGTGCTGACACTGTCGCGCGCCAGGCTGCCGATTTCGCGTGCCGCCTCCTGGCTGCGTTCCGCCAGCTTTCTAACTTCGGCGGCGACCACCGCAAAGCCTTTGCCGTGTTCGCCGGCGCGGGCCGCCTCGATGGCGGCGTTCAGGGCCAGCAGATTGGTCTGGTAGGCAATGTCGTCCACGATGCTGATCTTGCGGGCGATTTGCTGCATCGCCAGCACGGTCTGGCTGACTGCCGTGCCGCCTTCGCCGGCTTCCCGGCTGGCCTGGGTGGCCATGCCGTCGGTAACTTTGGCGTTGTCGCTGTTTTGCGTGATGGACGCCGACATTGCGTCGATACGTGAACTGGTTTGCGCCACGCTGCTGGCCTGTACGCTGGCGGCCTGGCTCAGGGATTGCGCCGTGGCGCTGACCTGGCTGGCGGCTTCGGACAGGGCGTTGGCGGCGCTGCGCACCTCGTCCATCACGCGCGACAGGTTGCTGGCGGTGGTGTTGGCGCTGGTGGCGACTTTGCCGAACAGCCCCTGGTAGTCGCGTTCAATGCGTCTGCTCAGATCGCCATCGGCAAAGGCGGCCAGCAGTTCGGCAACATCGTTCAGGCCTTGTTCGCTGGTGTCCATCAACTGGTTCATGCCGGTCACCAAGTGGGCCAGAAAACCGGTCTGGCCGTGCAGCTGCAGGCGCAGGCCGAAGTCGCCTTGTGCCGCCGCTTCGACGGCGGCGCCAATTTCCTGTTCGACCTCGACTTCGGCACTGCGGTCGAGCCACTCCACCACGGTGCCGACGCGCTCACCGAGCGCGTCCAAGACCGGGTTGGCGGTCAGGCTGAAGTGCAGTTTGCCCACCTGGAATTGGGTGCGGTGCGCCACCTGCAGGGAACTCAGTAGCTGGGTCTGGTGTGCAGGGTTCTGGTGAAACACATCGATGGAGCTGCCGAGCAGGTTCCGGGCGTCAAACTGCGGCATGACCTTGCGCAGTTCGGCTTCGTTTCTTTGCATCATGGCGGCGACGGTTTCGTTCAGGTAAACGATGCGGTTGTCGGCGTCGGCGATCATGACATTGGTGGAGCACTTTTCCAGCGCATTGCGGATGCGCAGATTGGTGCGCGCTTCGGCCGCTGCCTGGCGCAGCGAGCGTTGTACGCCGTCCAGCGCGGCGCTGATGCGTGCCTTCTGGCCGGGCAGGCGCTCCATGGCGCCCTCAAGGCGACCCTCGGAATAGTCGGTGATGATCTGCACGATGTGCATCTGCATGGTGATGTGCGAATGCGCCAGCGCATTGATATCGCGCGCCATTTGCTGGTAGGCGCCGGGCAGCTGTTCCAGCGCAATGCGGTAGTCGATCATGCCGGCGTCGTGCTGGCGTGCCATTTCGGCCTGTGCCTGGCGCAGTTGCTCCAGCGTGGCCTGCATTTCCGCCAGCGAATGCAGCAACTGGCTGACTTCGTCGGTGCCGCTGGCGTCGACCGTTTGTGACAGGTCACCCAGGGCCACCGCGCGGGCCACACCGATGGCGCGCTGCAGCGGGCGCGTGATGGAGCGACTGATCCACACCGAACAGAGCACGCCGATCAGGAACACCAGGGCGGTACACACGCTGAGCAGCCAGCGCCCCTGGTCAAACTGCTGGCCGACCCGGGCCTTGCTGTCAGCGATGGCGCTGGCCTGGTATTTGGACAGCGCATCAATGCCTTCCAGGTAGGTCTGCAGCGCTGGCGCCAGTTGGCTGTCCACCAGATTGCGCGCCTCCTCAGGGCCGACGCTGCTGCGTTTTTTGAAGACCTCGTCGCGGGTCTGGAGATAGTTTTTCCGGCGCAGTCCGATGTCGTCGTAGAGATGCAATTCATCGGCGCTGCGCGGCATCGCCTCGAGCTGCTGCTGGATGTCAGATATGCGTGCGCTGGTGGCCTTGATTTTGGGGGCGGTGGCGGTCTGTTCCGCGACATCCTTGTTGTTGGCTACCGCCATGGTGCGTACGCCATTGAGGTCGGTCAGGCTGTGCCACTCGGTGACCAGGCGTTCCTTGACCAGGGACTGGTTGACCATGGCACTCATCTCGCTGTCGGCCGCATTGAGGCGCCAGATACCGGCCCCACCCATTAGTACCGACAGGAGCACGATGAAACCGAAACCGGTTCCGAGCCGGGTTCCTATCGCCAAAGACGCAGCTTTCATCGATATGTTCCTTGTGGCTGTGGAACGGCCAGTCTACTCCAGCAAAATGGCTATTTTCCCGAAGGGGGTGCAATTGGCGCGGGCATGGCCGTGTAAAGAATGGCCGGTCGCGGACCCCGGCTGTCTGGGCTATTCGGTATGCGTCGGAACGCTCTTGTCACGCGCCGCGTCAAACAGGTGATAGCGGTTTTTGCCCGACTGTTTGGCCTGGTACATGGCTACATCGGCCTGGCGCAGCAGCGTGTCGGCGTCGATTTCTTCGGCTTGCGGATAGAAGGTTACGCCCAGGCTGGCGGAAACATGCAAATTGACGCTGCCATAGGGCACCACGGAAGACGCCGCGGCAAGCAGGCGCAACAGCAGCGGAGTGCAATCGGTGATGTCCTCCAGGTCGCTCAGCACGGCCACAAATTCGTCGCCGCCGAGACGGGCCAGTGTGTCACCCTCGCGCAGGCATTGTTTCATGTGGGCCGACACGCCCACCAGCAGCTGGTCGCCGGCGCGGTGACCATGCCGGTCGTTCACGGCCTTGAAGCCGTCCAGATCAAGGAACACTACCGCCAGCAGGCGGCCCAGGCGTTTCACATGGGTCATGGCCTGGTGCATGCGGTCGGCCAGCAGCACCCGGTTCGGCAGTTCGGTCAGGGCATCAAAGTGGGCGATGCGTTCCAGTTGGTGCTCGTGTTCCTTGATCGGCGTGATGTCGCTGAACATGGCCACATATTGTTGCGGCTGGCCGAGAAAGTCGCGCACGGTGCTGATGGTCAGAATTTCGGCGTAGACCTCGCCACTCTTTTTGCGGTTCCAGATTTCGCCGGACCAGTAGCCCTGACCGAGCAGGGCCCGCCACATCTCGGTATAGAACGCGGCGTTTTGCCGGCCCGAGCTCAGCACGCGCGGATTTTTGCCGAGCACTTCTTCACGCGAATAGCCGGTAATGCGGCTGAATGAGCTATTCACGTCGACGATATTGGCTTGCGCGTCGGTGATGGTGATGCCTTCGCGGGCATGGCTGAATACCTTGGCCGCCAGTTCAAGCTTTTCTTCAGCGCGTTTTTGTTCGCTGATGTCGCGGCTGATGCCGAAGATGCCGACGATGTTGCCGGCAGCATCACGCAAAGGCCACTTGCTGGAGGCGATCCAGCCCGGGTGGCCGTCGGCGTCATAGAACGGGTTGATTTTGTTGGTCAGAGTGCTGCCATGGCTGAAGATCGGCAGCTCTTCCTCGTAATAGAGCCTGCCGGTGTCGGCCGGAAACACTTCCAGCGTGTGTTTGCCGATCATGTCGCGCCAGCTGGCGTGGTGGGTGATGTTGGCCAGGGTCTGGCTGCAAAAGCGGTAGCGGCTGTTGGCGTCCTTGAAGTAGACCAGGTCGATGGTGTTTTCCAGAAACGAAACAAAATCGCAGTTCAGTTCCCGCGTCTTCTCTTCCATGGCCAGGTGCTCGGCTTCGAGTTGTGCCTTTTGCCGGCTTTGCGCTTCCAGCAATGCGGTCATGGTGTTGATGGAGCGCGCCATATCGCCAATTTCATCATCGCCTTGCACGGTGATCCGGTACGACAAATCGCCTGCGCCTACAGCTTTGGTGCCGGCATGCAGGGGCGCCAGGCTGCGCCGCACCAGCCGGACGATGCGCAGCGTCAGGGCGCTGATAAACAGCCCCAGCGCCAGTACCAGCACGCCGATGATTTGCAGCAACTGGCGGTATGTGGCTTCGACGCGCTGCGCACATGCGGTTTGCAGCGCGGTGACGGCGTCGCGCACGGTGGCGCCCTTGACCAGCAGTTGGCTGTACAGGCGTTTGTCGAGTTCGCGCAGGATGTCGGCTTTGCGGTCGGCGGATTCCAGGTCGCTGGTGTTTTTAACGATGCGGTGAAAAATCGATGCTGATTCATCCACGTATTGCTGGATATCGACGAGATTTCTCTGCATTGCCGGGCTGTGCAATTGCAGTCGCGCCAGCTGTACCAGGCGGTCCGACTCAGCCTTGCTGGCATCCCAGTCTTGCCGACTGCGCGCTTCGCGGTACAAATAATACTGGTCGCGGAAAGTGGTCCGCTGAAAAAAATTGACACGGATTTGCCCCGCCAATTGAATGTCGCGCTCTGCGGAACGCAGTTCGTTCAAGGACCACAGCAGCACCGAGGTGCTGACGAGTAGCCCCGCCAGCGACAGCGCGGCGATGAGTTTGAGCTGGTTGATGATGCGCATGGCCCGGACTATGGATGCGCGCTGAGCGCGTCTGGTTTTACACCCTGCAGGCTGTTCAAATCGAGGTAGCTCCGGTAGTCTGGCATCTGGGTCTGTCTGGTGAGGTGCTGGGCCATGGCCCAGCGCGTCTCGTCTTCCAGTGTCAGTACCAGGGCTTCGCCGTGCTGCACGCGGTAGTTGAAGTCGTTCCACACGTGGCGCACCACGGCGCGGTCGGTCTGGGTTGCGCGGGCGACGATGCCCTGGGCATCGTCGGGATGGTTGGCGACGTATTCTTCGGCCCGGACCAGCGCGCGCAGAAAGCGTTTGGCGGCCTCGGGATGGCTTTGCAGATAGTCGTGTTGCACCACGATATTGAAGGTCTCGGTAAAGATGTCGCGGTCAAAAAATGTCACGCCCTGGTCGCCCAGATCAGTGGCCACTTGCGCCAGCGTGTAGTTCCAGGTCGATACCGCATCGACGCGCTTGCTGGCGATGGCCGTGCGCATGGCGTCAGGTGTCAGCGCCAGGGCATGGATATCGCTGCGCTGCAGCGCATTGGCTGTGAGGAAGGTGTCGAGGAAGAAGTCGGAGGTGGTGCCGGCGGTGAAGCCGACGCGCTTGCCTTTCAGGTCTTTGGGCGCGTGGATGCCAGCGGTGGTGTTGGCGACAATGCCGTTGTTCTGCGAGCTGGCTTCGATATTCGCCAGCACCGCTATTTTTTCGCCGGCCAGTATGCTGAACATGATCGGCGTATCGGCGACGGTGGCGAAGTCGGCTTTGCGATCCAGCACGGCCTGCAGCGCCGATTTGCCAAAGTCGTGGACCTGCGCCGTGGCGTCCAGGCCCTCGGCGGCAAAATAGCCGCGCGCCAGCGCCACGTGGACCAGGGTGCTTTGCGGCTGCACGGTATAGGCCACCGTGATCGGAATCGGCGCGCCCGCTGGCGGGCTGTGGGGCGCGCCTTTCTGGCAGCCGCCCAGGCTCCACAGCAGTGCCAGACCCAGCAGCAGTGCCATGCCGCGCCGCGCTGGACGGTGCCCTCGGGTACTACGAAAAGTCATGCGCTGGCGTCCTCTGAAAGGTATCTGGTAGCGCTTCCATTCTGGCAAAAGCCGGGCCGCACCGCGCAATATTGCGGTGCAATTTGACGCA
Organism: uncultured beta proteobacterium; assembly: GCA_903897925.1. Classification (GTDB taxonomy): domain Bacteria; phylum Pseudomonadota; class Gammaproteobacteria; order Burkholderiales; family Burkholderiaceae_C; genus Allorhodoferax. The sequence goes on from CAIUDG010000168.1 coordinate 5,942, forward strand.
AATCATGAAACTTGTATGTGCGCCTTGTTACACAGCCGAGTGCGCTATCCGGCGGCAATGGCTTGTACCAGCGCCTCGTAGCAGCGTGGGTCGAGCGCGGTGCCGACGGTTTTTTTCATCATTGCCAGGGTCTGGTCTACCGGGACGGCGCCACGGTAGGGACGCTCGGCGGTGATGGCGTCAAAGATGTCGGCGGTGGTGATGATGCGGGTTTCCAGGGCGATATCGGCGGCCCGCAGGCCACGCGGATAGCCCGCGCCGTCGAGCCGTTCGTGGTGCGCCCCGGCGATGCGCGCCAGCTCCTGGAAGGCGTCTATGCGCGACAGGATGGATTCGGTCAGTGCCGCATGCTGGCGCACCTCGGCCCATTCGGCGCTGTTGAGCCGGCCGGGCTTGTCCAGCACGCTGTTGCTGACCCCGAGCTTGCCCAGGTCGTGCAGCAAGGCGGCGCGCTTGAGCCAGCGCCGGCGTTGCGGCTCCAGCGCCAGCGTGGCGCCGATCAGGTCGGTGTAGAGCGCCACGCGTGCGCTGTGGCCGCTGGTGTAGGGGCTCTTCGAGTCGACCACCTGGCCGAAGGCTTGCGCAATGTCGTCCAGGTAGTCTTCGTCGATTGGCACTTCGTATTGGGCTGGCTCCAGTGCTTCTACTGCGCGGGCCAGCGTGGGCGATTGCAGCATCTGCCAAAAGCCGGCGTTGTGCTGCAGTTGCAACACCGCATCGACCAGCTCGGGGTCGAGCCAGCTGCCCTGGCGCTGGCGGATTTCGGCCAGCGCCGCAGCCTGGTTGCCGGCGGTGAAAAATACGTCCACCACCTGCGCCAGCAGGGCAATGCGCGAGTACAGCGGAATCGCGGTGCCGGCCAGGCCATGTGGCTTGCCTTGGCCATTCCAGTGCTCGTCCAGGCTGTAAATGCCTTCTGCAATGCCCTCGGTAAAGCGCAGCAGGCGGGCGATTTCGGCACCGCGCTGGCAGCGCGTCTGGATCAGCTGCTGTGAGATGTCGCTGCCATTTTTCAGAATATTCAGCACGCTTTTGAAGCGTTCGGCCAGCCCGGCTTTCAGGCCGGTGTGTTGCAGCACAAAGCGCACCACCTGGGGCAGGCTGTCGCCGACCTGTTTGTAGTCGCGTTTGAACTGCAGGTCATCGGCCAGGTAGAGCTCGCAGATGCGCGCTGCATTGCTGCTGCAACCCAGGTCTTTCAAGAGCAGGGTGTAGTACAACTCCCAGAGCTGCTGCTCGCTCAGGCCGATGGCGCGCCCTATGTGCACGCCAATCCAGCAGCAACGTACGCAATGTCCTTCGGGCTGGCCCTCGGTGATGTCCAGCGCGTGGCTCAGGGCGCTCATCAGTTGCGACAGCTTGAGTCCGCTGCTGCTGGATTCCTGGGGCGAGAGGGAAAAGGGCATCGGGGCGGGTTCGGGGGCAATGGGATGGCGCATTAGACCGCGTTCGGCAAAACTTTGCCAGAACGCTACCGCTGGCAGCTGTTAAATTGCGTTGTTCTTGGTATTTTGTGAAGTAGCCCATGCACCATCGCGCCGATCTGATCCGTATTGCCACTGAAGCCATGCAGGAGCGCCAGCTGCTGACCGGGTTTTCGCCGCAGGTGTTGCAGGAGCTGGCGCATATTCCGGGGCCGGCGCAGGACAGCGATGCCACCATCCGCGATCTGCGTGCCTTGCTCTGGTGTTCTATTGACAACGACGATTCGCTGGACCTGGACCAGCTGACCTGTATTGAAATGCACGAGGACGGCAGCAGCCGCATGTATGTGGCGGTGGCCGATGTCGATGCGCTGGTCAAGAAGGGCTCCGCCATCGACGACCATGCGCGCACCAATGGCGCCACGGTCTATACCTCGGCCTGCATTTTTTCAATGCTGCCCGAGCGCTTGTCCACCGACCTGACTTCGCTCAACGGCGGGGTGGACCGCTTGGCCGTGGTCACCGAAATGGTGTTCAGTGCGCACGGCGAACTGGAGCGGTTTCAGGTCTATAGGGCGCGGGTGCACAACCAGGCCAAGCTGGCCTATGACGCGGTAGCACTGTGGCTTGACGGCGCTGGCGCCCTGCCCTTGGCGGCAGCCCAGGTGCCGGGTATGGAGCAGCAGCTGCAGCAACAGGATGCGCTGGCACAGAAAATCCGTCTGCTGCGCCACACCAAGGGCTCACTGGAGCTGGAAACGTTTCAGCCACGTGCTGAATTCGAGGGTGAAATGGTGGTGGCTATCACGCAGCAGGTGCAGAACCGGGCGCGCCAGCTGATTGAAGAAATCATGATCGCCACCAACCACTGCAATGCGCGCTTTCTGGCCCATACCGGCGTCAGTTCGATTCGCCGCGTGGTGCGCTCACCGGAGCGCTGGTTGCGCATTGTCGAGCTGGCGCGGCAATACGGGGAGGCGCTGCCTCCGGAGCCGAGTTCACGCGCCCTGGAGGCCTTCCTGGCACGCCGCCATCTGGCCGATCCGCTGCGTTTTGCCGACCTGTCGCTGGTGGTGGTGAAACTGATGGGCTCGGGCGAATATGTGGTGGAAGCGCCAGGCGAGCTGGCGATCGGCCATTTTGGCCTGGCGGTGCGCGACTACACACACTCCACGGCGCCCAACCGCCGTTTCCCGGATCTGGTCACCTCGCGCCTGCTGAAGGCGGCGATTCAGCGCACCGAACCACCCTATTCGGCGCATGAGCTGGGCGCGCTGGCGCAGCATTGCACGCGCCAGGAGGACTCGGCGCGCAAGGTCGAGCGGCGCATGCGCAAGTCGGATGCCGCGCTGTTTCTGGAGCCGCGCATCGGCCAGGAGTTCAAGGCCATCGTCACCGGCAACTCGCCCAAGGGCTTGTGGGTGCGCTTGCTGGAGCCGCCGATCGAAGGCAAATTGCTGGCGTCCAGTGCGCCGCCTATTGGTACCCAGCTGGAGGTGCGGCTGGTGCTCACCGATGTCGAGCGCGGATTTATTGACTTTGTAATAGCCGCCTGAGCCGCGCTGCCTGTGGCCGGTTTGGCAGCCTCGGCGCAGGCTGCAGTGCACGACGCAGGAGTGGGCGCGTTGCGCGCTATTTGTGCAGCACGATGGTGACCAAGGCTGAGGCGTGTTCCAGCGCGGTGACACTGTGCGGCATCTGGCCGAGCAAGAACAGCAGCTGCCCGGCAAGCAGTTCGGTGTTGCTGCCATTCCACAGCACCTGAATGCGGCCTTCCAGACACTGGATCGTGATATCGCCTGCCACCGCATGCTGCGGCATGCTTTTGCCAGCCGCCAGTACCAGGCGGATCACTTCGACCTGGCGCGACTTGAACAAGGCGGTGGTGCGCTGCGTGCCCAGCGTGGCGCCGTAGGGCGTTACATCAATGGACTGGCCTTCGCGTGCGTGTTCGATGGACATGGTGTGAACTCCTTTGCACTGCATGCCGATGCATTCGCGCGGCGCCACACGCCGGTCGCCGTGCTGCGTCGGTGCCTCGAATCTAGCCGCTATCTGCGCCATGCGCCAGCGCTATCGCTATTTCTATTGCCGGTCGCCGAGCCGCTGCGGCGCTTGCCAGCCGCTAAGCGCTGAGATATCTCCGGCGCACATATATAAATTCGCTATAGCTGCTTGTGTCCGGCGCTAGTACTGCTGCCCCCAGTTTGCATCAACAATCGCCCACTCCAAGATCGCTCATCAAAACCATAAGCAAGAGACAGATATGACTATTCGCAAGCAAAATGCCGGCGGGGCCGGGCAGGTCAATGTACAGACCTTGCTCAACGAGAACCCGTTTTCGGGCTACCAGTACCTGATCTTTGCCTTGTGTTTTTTGATCGTTCTGCTGGATGGCTTTGACACCGCTTCCATTGGCTATATCGCGCCCTCGCTGGTGAAAGAGTGGGGGGTGTCGCGTCCGGCATTGGCGCCGGTGTTGAGTGCCGCCCTGTTCGGTCTGGCGTTTGGTGCGCTGTCGGCCGGTCCGCTGGCCGACCGGCTGGGGCGCAAGCGCCTGCTGATTGGCGCAGTGCTGGTGTTCGGTGTGGCATGTCTGGCGTCGTCCTACGCCGCCGACCTGACACAACTCAGCCTGTTGCGCTTTTTCACTGGTCTGGGACTGGGTGCGGCGATGCCGAACGCCGTGACGCTGATGAGCGAATATTGCCCGGACCGCAAGCGTTCTACCCTGACCAATGCGATGTTCTGTGGCTTTCCACTGGGTGCCGCGATGGGCGGCTTTCTGGCGGCCTGGCTGATTCCGAGCTTTGGCTGGCGCAGCGTGTTGCTGCTGGGCGGCATTGCGCCGCTGCTGCTGGCCGTTGTGATGCTGGCACTGTTGCCCGAGTCGGTGCGCTTTATGGTGCACACCGGCCATTCGATAGCGCAATTGCGCGCCGTTCTGCGCCGCATCGCCGGAGCCAGCGTGGACCAGGTGTCGGCTTTTTACTTGACCGAAAACCGGCCGCAGGAGAGTGGCGCTGGTGGACTGGCGACGGTGCTGTCGCGGCCCTACCGCCTTGGCACGCTGATGCTGTGGCTGGCGTATTTCATGGGCCTGGTGATTTTCTATGCGCTGATCAACTGGATGCCGCTGCTGTTCAAGGATGCCGGCATGGACCCGAAAACGGCGACACTTATTTCGGCCTTGTTTCCTTTGGGCGGCTTTGGCGCGATTTTGTTTGGCTGGCTGATGGACCGCTGGAATCCGAACCGCATTATTGCGATCGGCTTTGCCCTGACCGGGCTGGCGATTTGGGGCATTGGCCAGGCCTCGGGACAGATCGGTGCGCTGGTGGTTCTGGTGCTGGTGGCCGGCACTTTGATGAATACCAGCCAGTCGTCTCTGCCAGCCTTGGCGGCCGCTTTCTATCCGACCAGCGGCCGCGCCACCGGCGTGGGTACGATGCTGGGAATAGGCCGTTTCGGTGGCATTGCCGGCTCATTTCTTATTGCTGAACTGAGCGCCCGCCACATGGATTTTGCCGGCGTGTTTACCGTGATTGCCATTCCTGGTCTGATCGCAGCGCTGGCCCTGGTGATCAAACAACTGGGTGAACCTGAGCGCAGCTAAGTCGTCTGCCGGGCTGCCGCCAGGCGCTTGGTGATCTCTGTGAGCAGCGGGCGCTGGGCCGGCACCGCGCACAGGCAGTCGTCCCGGAGTGTCTGCAGGGATGCGTAGAGCGCTTGCTGTGACTCCGGTACCGCGCAGCGTTCCAGCAACTCTTCCAGCAGGCAACCGAAGGCGCGTGCTTCCAGGCGCTGCAGTCGGGCCGCCAAGGCGCTTTGCGCCACCGGGTACAGCGACGCCGCACCAAAGTCGCTCAGCCGGGTCTGGCCCTGCGCGGTGTACAGCGTGTTGTGCGCGTACACGTCGCCATGCAGGATGCCGTGTGCGTGCAGATGGCGCAGCGCGTCGGCCATGCCGGTGGCGATGTCCAGCGCCTGCTCCAGTGCGAACTGGCAGTCGGCCGGATAGACATCGCGGGTACAGCTGTCCAGGCTGGGCGGCCCGGCCAGAGGGCGGAACTCCGGCCCCAGCAGGGCCATTGCCAAGCCGTCCAGGCCCTCGGACTGTTCGCGGATGCGCCCGAGCAAGGGGATGAGTTGGGCGTGCTGCCCGGCGGCGATGCAGGCGGCCATTTCCGTGCGTGGCAGTCCGTCGCTGGTCATGTGGCCCTTGAATAGTTTCAGCGCCAGTGTTTGCGCAGTGCCAGCGTCGCCACGCTGCGCCTGGTAGATCCGCCCGGAGGCGCCTTCGCCAAGCAAGTGCTGGATTTGCAGCGCAGGCCAGGGAATATCCGGCAGCTCGGTTTGGCTGCGCGCCAGTGCCGCGTCTTCCTGCGTGGCGCAGAACGGATTGCCGCCAAAGGCCAGCCAGGACAGGCGCGGCAGGGTGAATAGCCAATCCGGTAAACCGTCCAGCTGGTTGGCGGCGATGCGCAGCAGTTCCAGGCGCTGGCACGCCGCCAGGGACGGCGGCAACTGGCGCAGCTGGTTGCCGGCCAGCAGCAGCTTTTGCAACTGCGTGCATGCACCGATTTGCGCGGGCAGCGACGTGATTTGGTTGTCGGTCAGGGTCAGCCAGCGCAGCTGCACTGGCAGCGACCCGGCCGGCACGCTGCGAATCTGATTGGCCTTGAAGCCAATCATGCGCAGTTGCGGGCACTGGCCCAGCACCGCGGGCAATTCGGTGAAACAGTTGTCAGAGCAAAACAGAATGCGCAGGCGCTGCAGGCGCGGCAGCGTGTCAGGCAGCGAACTCAGCTGGTTGCCGCTGAGGTCCAGAATCTCCAGGTGCTCGGCGAGCTGGAACAGTTCGTCGGGAAATTCGCGCAGGCCGCAGCGCAGGCTGACCCGTTGCAGCCCGGCCAGCGCGCCGCTGCGCAGTTGTTGCAGTGTGTGCATGGAGACCGGCGGCAGGGACTAGAACAGCTCCATGTCACCGACGTTCGAGGCCTGGTTGTCAAGCTCGCCACGCGCCACCAGCGCGGCATAGCTGCAGACCTGGTTGCGGCCGTGTTCCTTGGCGTAGTACACCGCCTTGTCGGCGCGCTCAAAGGCGCCGCTGGGCGAATCGCCGGTGCGAACTTCTGAAAAACCGATGCTGACGGTGATCTGGCCGACCTGTGGAAACAGGTGCGCTTCGGTGGCGGCGCGCATGCGTTCCAGCACATGGCCGGCTTCGGTTTCGCCACAGCAACGCATCAGCACCACAAACTCTTCGCCGCCAAAGCGGTAGAGCAGGTCGTGAAAGCGAAACTGGCTGCGCATCAGGCGCGCCAGCAGCAACAATACTTCGTCGCCAATCAGGTGGCCATAGTTGTCGTTGACGCGCTTGAAATGGTCAATGTCAATCATGCACAGCCAGTAGCTGCCGGCGTTGCAGGTGTCGCGCCGTTCCTGGTTGGCGGCCGGGGCAGCGGAATGCCGCTGTTCCACGGTGGCCTTGAGAAAGGCGCCGTCAAAAGTCTTGCGGTTGAGCAGGTCGGTGAGCGAATCGCGTTCACCGTAGTCGAGCAGTTTGCCGACGTTGAGGTAGAGCCGCAGGATGCCGCTGACCAGGCGGCTGTTTTCCGCCGACAGGGGCGCTTCGGTATGCAGTTCCAGCACACCGTTGGCGCAGCCGAGCGGGAATTCGGTGAGCGCTGGCGTGCCGCTGGCGCTTTGTATTTGGCCGCTACGCAGGGCCTGCTGGCGCAAGGGATGTTGGTCCAGGCGCGGCAGCGATTCCAGCGCGGCCCATGCCGAATCGCCGGTGCCGGGTTTTTGTCCGGCGCCGGCGGTGGCGCCGAGGCGCCAGCGTTCATTGTCGGGGTCGCCAATGGCGCGGCAAATACTGACCGATTGTGGTTGCAGTACGTCGCAAATTGCGTTGACCAGGGCCAAGTCGAGCGCATCGCGTTCCCGCAGTGCGCCCAGCTCGGCAAGGTGGTCAACTAGTTCAAGCATGCGCGCAGTGTAGCGCGGGAAACCCGGTTTGGATTCCTGATGCATATCAAAGTGCTATTCGCGGATATTGGATATCTTCGAAGAAGCTTTGCTTTTTTGCGCCCGGGACCACGCAATTGCCCTGGCTGTGAGCGCAAATCAAAAAATATAAGGGCGACAGTTTTTCATGCACAACGTAGCACTATTCGACTCCCGGGAGCATAAATTCATACTGCTCAACGAAAGCGAGCCGGGCGAGGAAGACGGTATCCGTTCCAACCAGTACCTGATCGTGCATGGCACGGGCGGCGTTCTGCTGGACCCGGGTGGCTTTGGTGTCATGCCGCGTGTGTTGTCCGAGATGTTGCGCTATGTGCAGCCCGAGCAGATCGTTGCCATATTCCTTTCGCACCAGGACCCGGATATTGTGGGCGGCATCGCCACCTGGCTGGAGTTGCTGAAAGCACCGGTCTATGTGTCGCGTATCTGGATGCGGTTTTTGCCGCACTATGGCCTGACCAATATGGCGCCCTTTGTCGGCGTGGCCGATGAGGGCATGGATTGCGAAGTGGCGCCCGGGTTTCAGCTGCAGGTGATCCCGGCGCATTTTTTGCATTCCGAAGGTCAAATCAATGTGTATGACCCGGTGTCCAAAATTCTATTCAGTGGTGACATCGGCGCCGCCACCAGTGGCAATGACGGAGAGCAGGCTTTTGTCGATGATTTTGCCGCACACATTCCGCATATAGAGGCGTTTCACCGCCGCTTCATGTGCTCGAACAAGGCAATCCGTTGCTGGTTGCAGAACATTGCCGGGCTGGACATTCAGATGATCGCTCCGCAGCATGGCCCGGTGTACCGGGGCGCTGCGGTGCCCGCCTTTCTGGCCTGGATGCGCGAGCTTCAGTGTGGCGTGGACTTGCTGCAGCCTGGTGGAACCTTTGCGTCATGAGGGCGATGCGACCGAGCCATCTCGACGGCGTGCGGCTGCGCGTGGTAGAGCGCATTGCCGCGCTGCTGGAGAGCCAGACCCGGACCAAGGTGTTCAGTCTGAATATTCGCGCCCTGGTGAAGGGCGTACACAATGAGATCGTTGCGGCGTTGCAGCATGGCGTGGTGGAGGTGGATAGCCGGCTGCGTTCGGAAGTGCTGGAAGTTGCCGCCGCCAGCTGCGCGCGGCTGGAAGAGAGTCTTGATCTGCTGGTCCGCGAGCGGGTTCGCCAGGGCACGCGCAGCGGCTCGTATATCCAGGACACCATTTACGAGTTCAATGAAATACTGACCAATCTGTCCGCCGTGCTGGTGGAAAAGGACCTGTTCGAGCGGCAGAGCAAGGTGCTGGAGCGGATTATTCTGTCGCACGAGCATGTGACCCAGTGGAAAGAATTTGTGCAGGCCATTCTGGCCGATTTCCACAGTATCTTCCCGTTCAATTTTTTCTATATTGCCTTTGCCGAAGAGCATGGCCTGGCGCTGTATCTGTATTACCTGGGGGACTATTCCGACGCGGTAAAAAAGACCGCGCGCGAAATGCTGACGGCAAAAATGATTGCCGCCCTGAGCTTGCCGCTGGATGCGCCGCTGGACATTGAAGAGTTCCAGATCAAGACAAGCAAGGCCATCAACAGCCTGGATGACATCAAGATGATCACGGTGGCGGTGCCGGACCACACACCCAAGCTGGCCGGATTGCTCGGGGTGGCCTACGTTGCCAGCGGTTTGCTGAATGCGCAGGAAGAAAGCGTGGTGCGCTCGATTCTGGCCGTGATGGTAATGGTGGTGGACTCCAGCAAGGCGCTGTCCAGGACGCTGGCCGAGCTCGAGTTCTATTCGCTGCACGATCCCCTGACCAGTCTGTACAACCGGCGCCAGTTCAACAATATGCTGTCCTATGAGGCGGGCCGCTCGGAGCGGCATCAGCACGAATTCTCCCTGCTGATGCTGGACCTGGATGACTTTAAAGAAATTAACGACTCCTATGGACACCAGGTCGGCGACGACGCGCTGTGCGGCGTAGCCGAAGTGCTGCGCTCACATATCCGCAAGGGCGATGTGGCGGCACGTCTGGGCGGCGACGAGTTTGGCGTGATCCTGATGGAAACCGGCAGGCCCGGTGCCATCACGGTGGCGAACCAGCTTGGCAAGTCGTTGCGCGAGCGGGTATTTCAGGCGCCCAATGGCAAGACCTACCACCTGACTTTTTCGATTGGCGTAGCTACTTTTCCGCAAGATGCCAGGCTCGAGGCCGACCTGGTTGCCGGCGCCGACCTGGCCATGTACCGCGCCAAGGCGCTGGGAAAAATGGCACCTGCACGCTGGATCAGCTGCAGGAAAAGCTGGAAGACCACCGCAATTCGCGTGACCATACCGAGCGCCTGCGCACCGCACTGAAGGAAGAGCGGGTCATTCCGTACTACCACAGCATCGTGGATTGCAAGACCGGCGAGCTATTTGCCTGTGAAACGCTGGCGCGCCTGATTGAGCCGAACGGTGAAATACTCTCGGCCGGCGTGTTTATTGAGGCCATGGAGAAATATGGCATGGGGCGCGAGCTGGACCGCAGTATCCTGAAAAACGCGTTTCAGGCCAAGCGCGAACAAATGCGCCGGGGTGGCGCTCCGACCCGGCTGTTTCTGAATCTGTCAGCACAGGAAATTCAGGGCCGCGGCATTCTGTCCTACGCTGAAGACCTGTGCAACGCCTATGAAATTCCGCCGCAGCTGATCGTGTTTGAGATTCTTGAGCGCGACGCTATTGGCGACATGACGAATATGCGCAAGTTCCTCACCAATTTGCGCGCCAAGGGATTTGCGTTCGCCCTGGATGATTTCGGCAGTGGCTACAACTCGTTCCACTATTTGCGCGAGCTGCATTTTGACTTCGTGAAAATTGATGGCGCCTTCGTGCGCAATATTCTGAACTCGAAGATTGACTATGCATTGGTGCACAACCTGTCCAATCTGTGCCAGGACATCGGTATCAAAACAGTCGCCGAATTTGTCGAGAACCAGTCTATTTTTGACGAGCTGAAAAACATGGGCATCGACTACGCCCAGGGCTTTCATATCAGTCTGCCCTCGCGCGAGATGCCGCTGGGCGCCGGCGCTGGCTTGAGTGTCCCGGACAACTCGATTATGATTCCCCGCTGAGCGTCTTCGCCTTGCCGGAATATCCGCAAGGGTGCTGGGGACATGGGCTGCAAGCCTGACGCGAGGCCTGAAGACCGCCAGGCCTGGTAGTCACTATTACCGGGCTGGTCGCCCCAACCATATTCAATTTTGAAGTGCTATGAATACAAGATCCACCTCCCACTTGGTCTGTGCCGCCGTTCTGTCCCTTTTGCCTGCGGCCTCGCTGCTGGCCCAGGAGGCGGCGCCCGCCCCGGTACCCGCTCCGGCGCCAGCGCCAACAAGCGGTGGCGTGAATTTTGACAAGACGCTGAACGCCGACAAGAACAACTGGTATTTCTCCTGGGGCTACAGCCGGCAGCAGTACGCGCCGTCCGATATCCACGTGTCCCAGCCCAGCCAGGGCAATGATTTCACGGTGCACCAGGCCACTGCCACCGACTATCCGGCGACACCACAGCAGACCATTGACTCCATTACCAATCTGGACATCACCACGCCGCAGGAAAACATGCGGATTGGTAAGTTCATGAATCCGGAGAAGACCTTCGCCATCGAGTTTTCGCTGGACCACAGCAAATACAACACCGATAGCGGGCAGACCGCGATGGTTACCGGCACCGTCAACAACCAGCCGTACAACCGGACGATGGTGCTCAACACCACCAATTTCGATTACGCCCTGCACAACGGCCTGAACCACGTAATGGTCAATGCGGTCTGGCTGAACCACCTGCTCGGCCCGGTCAAGCAGCCTGGCGACCTGGAGTTGATCAGCCGCGTCGGCGCTGGTATCTTGCTGCCCCACGCGGAAAATACGGTGCTTGGCAATACCAACCAGGTCGGCCCGAAGAACCAGAATATCTGCTGCTTCGCCAGCAACGATTGGTGGCAGCTCAATGGCTGGACCGCCGGTGTTGAAATCGGTGTGCGTTACACCGTGTACAAAACCATCTACCTTGAGCTGACCAATAAGTGGGCTTATGGCCAGTTGCGCGGTGTGCCGGTTTACCAGGGCTCGGCCGACCAGACCATCATGATGACGGAGCAGGTGCTGTCGACCGGCTTCCTGTTTTAATCGAACCAGCTTGGCAGCATGCTGCCAAGCACGCCGTCTTTGAGCACGGCGCGGTGGTAGATGGCGGCTAGCGCGTGGGCGCCGGCCAGCCATAGCAAGGTGTCACCGAGCCAGCCGTGAATGTCGGCAATCAGCGCGCCCAAGCCCGGATTGGTTTGCATCGGCGCCGCAAAGCTCAGACCGTTCAGCAGCTCAATCGGGTGGCCTTCCAGCCAGGCCCCCAGCACCGCGCTTACCGGCACCGCCAGCAGCAGCAAATACAGCAAACCCTGCACCGCATTGGAGGCAATCTCCATCCAGCGCGCCAGCGCCAGCGGTCGCGGCTGCCGGTCAATCCACTGCCACAGAATGCGCAGCACGCTGAGCACAAACACACTCAGGCCCAGGGTTTCATGCAGATGCCGGTCAAAGTCCAACTCGGTCGAATAGACCCGGTCTTCCGGGCCGCCGGGGCCATAGGTAAAGGCAAGCAGCACCAAAACGGCGGTGAGCCAGTGCAGCGCCTGGGTTACCGGGCTGTGTTTGTGGCGGTAAAAATGGTTCATCAGAATTCCCTGTCGTTATGGCGTTAATTTATCCGAAGTCGCGCGCCACCCAGGGATTGCCAGGCTCGGTAGAATCCGCCTTCCCTGAAGGAATAGTTTTATGTTTCGTACCTTGTTGAAATCCAAAATTCACCGTGTTGCGGTGACCCAGTGTGAACTGCATTATGAAGGGTCGTGCGCAATCGATGAAAACCTGCTGGAAGCTGCCAATATCGTGGAAAACGAGCAGATCCATATCTGGAATATCGACAACGGCGAACGCTTTGTCACTTATGCCATCAAGGGCCAGCGCGGCTCCGGCATGATTTCCGTGAATGGCTCGGCGGCGCGTCGGGCTGCGGTTGGCGACCTGATCATCATTGCCGCTTTTGCCCAGGTGCACGAGGACCAGGTGCCGGCGCACAAGCCCAGGCTGGTGTTTGTGGACGACAAAAACCGCCAGGTCGACCTGCGCGACAAAGTCGCCACCCAGGCAGCGCCTTGGTCTGAGCCCTGAGTTAGCCCCTACTTCGTCTGGAACAGATGCGCCAGTTCGCGGTGCATCAGCATGGGGTCACCGCAGTTGAGTTCAATCAGGCGGCGCAGCCGGGTCAGGCTAGTGACGTCAATATCGGTACAGGCAATGCCGACCAGGTCGCTTTGCAGATGGGCAATGTGGCCAACCATGGCAATGCCGTCACCGCTGTCGGTCATGGGCAGCAGCAGGCGGCATTTTTCCTGCAGTTTGAACACATGCGTGCTCTGGCACTGCACCAGCGCACCTTTGAGCGCAATATCCACCAGCTGCACAGTGAAGGTGTGCTGAGGTACCTGCAGGCGCACGTCGGCGCTGAAGGGAATGCGGATGAATTGGCGCTGCTCGTGGGGCAAAGGTGTCTTCATGCGGAACTTTCAAAGCCAGGAGCGCCAGCGTACGCTGCTCTTGTCAATTGCGCAATGGTGGCGTGTTGACCGCGCCGGTCGGCGTCTATTCACGTCAGTTCGCGTCAGTCCGTACCAGTTCGCGCTAGCGGATTGGGCTGCGGCTCGGCAATCTTGCGCAGCAGGTTGCGGTCGGTGTGGTGGAAGGGCGCGCTCTGGCCCTGAATCATCAGCACGGTGTCTTCTTCATAGCCCCAGCTGCCGTCGTCGTGCAGGCTGACCTGAATCTGGAATTCCACGGTTTTGAAGGCGTGGTCCAGAAATGGCGCTGAGCGAATGCCGAAATGTGGATCGACTTCGCGCGCCACCAGCGTGAACGTGCGCGCATCGGCAGGGGCCTTGCCGCTGGCCATGAGGACCAGGCCGCGCGGAATTGTCAGGGTGTGGATGATGGTTTCGGTGGCGGGTTCCCACAGCCAGTAGCCGACTTGCTCGTGGTAGGTCTTGACCTGGTCTGGTTTGGTGATGTGGGTGTGGTAGCGCAGCCCATAGAGCAGCTGTGGGCCGTTGGTCTGCGGGTCAATCGGCTGCAGTTCGATGCGCTCGAAAAATGCCTGTTTCTTCGGACCCTCGGCCTTGGGCTTGACGTCCAGGCCGCGCTGGCCTTCCCAGACCCCGGCCATGGCGCGCAGCGGGCCCAGGTTGCGCAAGGTGTCGACGTCGATGTCGCGCGGTTCGGTGTAAATATCAGCAGCAAATTCAGTCATTGGATTCCCTGGTGCCTGGATGGTAGGAGTCGCAAAGTCTAAAGCTATTGAGGTGTCATTTGGCTGACGTGCGCGGACCGGCCTGGCGCAGCGGTGTGAGCAGCTGCGCCAGACCGTTGTGGTCGATTTCATGCATTAGCTGCACCAACCGTCCGATCTCGCCGCGTGGCGGACCCTGCAGCACAAACCAGCGCAGGTAGTCCCCCGGCAGATCGGCGATCAGGCGCCCCTTGTGCTTGCCAAAAGGCATGGGGGTCTGTACCAGGCGCAGCAGATCTTCGGGTTGCAAGGGCAGCAAGCTTTCGCGTTAGTGAATCACCATGGCGGTAAACGGCCATACATAGGCTTGCATGGTAACGAAAATGCCGACCAGGCAGGCCAGGGCGATCGAATGGAAGAACACATAGCGCAGAATATCGCCTTCGTGGTTGAACCAGCGGGTTGCGGTGGAGGCCACCACGATCGACTGGGCATCGATCATCTTGCCCATTACGCCGCCGGAGCTGTTGGCGGCGCCCATCAGGTTGGGTGACAGGCCGAGCTGGTTTGCGGCCACGTGCTGCATGCCGCCGAACAGCACATTGCTGGCAGTGTCGGAGCCGGTCATGGCGACGCCAATCCAGCCCATCAGGGTGCCGAAGAAGGGGTACAGCGCGCCGGTGTTGGCAAAGGCCAGACCGAGTGTGGTGTCGGTGCCGGAGTAGCGTGTCAGGGTGCCCAGGCCAAGCATCAGCACAATCGTTGCCAGCGAGTAGCGCACCAGCCACACAGTGCGGAAAAAGGTGCGCACGATGTCGGTCGGCTTGTATTTCATGACCAGCGCGCCGAGCAGTGCCGACAGCAGAATGCCGGTGCCGGTGGCGGACAGCAGATTGAGCGTATAGACCGCGCCTTCCTTGGTTGGCTTGCTGACCACCGGGGCGACTTTTTCAATCATGTTGTGCAGTCCGTCGATCGGGAACGAGGGCGCGTACAGGCTGTTCAGGTAGTTCTTGACCGACGGCAGGCCCCAGATAAACACGCAGACCGTGAGGATCAGCCAGGGTGTCCAGGCTTGCAGCAGGGCCGCGCGCGAATGCAGCTTGAGTGCCACTTCGGGTTTGGCTTCGCCGCCATCGGTTTCGTGGCCCTTGAGCGAGGTCGAGCGCCAGATGGTTTTCGGCTGCCAGACGCGCAGGAACAGGATCAGGCTGACCATGGACACCAGGGCCGCAATGATGTCGACCAGTTCCGGTCCGATGAAATTCGACACCAGGTATTGCGGAATGGCAAAGGACAGACCGGTGACCAGAATCGCCGGCCAGATGTCCATCATCGCCTTGCGTCCGGCAAAGGCCCAGATCAGCCAGAACGGCACCAGCAGCGAGAACAGCGGCAGTTGGCGGCCAATCATGGCGGTCACGGCCATCAGGTCGTAGCCGTGCACCTTGGCCAGCGTGATCACCGGCGTGCCGAGCGCGCCGAAGGCCACCGGCGCGGTGTTGGCAATCAGGCTCAGGCCGGACGCCGCCAGCGGCGAGAAGCCCAGACCGATCAGGATGCCGGCAGTCACCGCCACGGGCGTACCAAAGCCGGCCGCGCCTTCAAAAAAGGCGCCGAAGCAGAAAGCGATCAGCAGCAGTTGCAGGCGCCGGTCCCGGGTGATGCCGGAGAGCGAGTCCTGCAGCACCGCGAAGCTGCCGTTTTGCTCGGCCAGTTGTTGCAGAAAAATAATGTTGAGCACGATCCAGCCGATCGGCAGCAAGCCGGTAAAGCCACCCAGCATGGCGGCCTTGCCGGCCATTTCCACCGGCATGCCATAGGCCAGGGTGGCGATCAGCAGGGCGCTGATCAGGCCCAGCGCGGCCGCCACGTGGGCCTTGATGTGCAAAAAACCCAGGCACACCAGCATTACCACCACGGGGACGGCGGCCAGCAAGGTCGAGATGAGCATGTTCCCGAAGGGGTCGTAAATTTGTTGCCAGATCATAAAAATGTCCTCGATGTGTTGAAAGCGCGGTGCTCCGACGGGATCGGCGGTGCGGGTGTCTGGTCGGCAGCGGAGGGCACCGAAAGACCGGGTTAAAAATGAAAAAACTATTACTGGTAAAGTGGTATTACCAATAATGCTTAATGTATTTTGTTGAAAAAGGGCCGTCCATGCGGGTAAACCCTTGATTATTTGAAATGTTGTGCACGAAAAATCAAATACCATTCAAGTGGTAATACCAGTACCCAAGGGCGCTTAGCCGCAGCCCACCGAACGCCATGTCGCAAGCCCGAATCGCTACTGCCCGCCTGTCCGATGCCGTCGCCGCCGAACTCGAGACGCGCATCCTGGAAGGCTCCCTCAAACCCGGAGACAAGCTGCCTTCGGAGCGCGCGCTGGCGCTGGACATGGGCGTTTCACGGCCCTCACTGCGCGAAGCCATGCAGAAGTTGGTGTCCAAGGGCTTGCTGACAACGCGCCACGGTGGCGGTACGGTGGTGACAGACCGGCTCGCCGCGACCTTCTCTGATCCCTGGAAAGAGATGCTCGAAGGGCACCCGCTGCTGCACCGTGACATGCTGGAGTTCCGCCACATGCTCGAAGGCGAAGCCGCCTTGCTGGCGGCCGAGCGTGCAACGCTGGAAGACCGCACCCGCATCAACGCCGCCTTTGCCGCGTTAGAGGCGGCCTATGACAGCAATGACATGAAAGCCTGTGTCGATGCCGACGTGGAATTTCACCAGGCCATCGCCGAAGCCTCGCACAACGCCATGATTGGTCACATCTCGGCCAGCCTGATGCGCGTGGTGCAGGACCATATTTCTGCCAATCTGGTGCATCTGCGCGACCGGCCCCGGCAATGGCAGGAAATCCGCAACCAGCATCGCAAAATCTGGGAAGCGGTGTGCGGTGGCGAGGCACAGGCCTCGCAGCAGTTGGCGCGCGAGCACATTGTGTTTGTGCGCAAGTCCATGGAAGAAGCAGCCCAGGCCGAAGACCGGCGCCATAGCGCGCAACGCCGACTCAGCTGAATTCCGGCCAATGCGCCAGCATGGCGTGCAATTGCGCGTTGACGGCGCAGCGCAGTGCGGCAACGCTGCATGTTTTTTGGCATGCACGCATTGAAAGGACGCGCTGATGGAAACAGTCACTTCCGGAAAAATCGCCACCTGGGCGGACCAGGCCCAGCCAATTTTGATTGCCTTTGGGTTCAAGATATTGGGCGCCATTGCCGTGTTCGTGGTCGGACGCTGGCTGATCCATCTGGTAACCCAGTTAGTGGGTGTTGGCATGGCGCGGCAAAAACTCGATCCAACGGTGCAGCGCTATCTGGCGAGTTTTATCCATGTGGCACTGAACATGATTCTGGTGGTGGCGATCCTGGGCTACTTTGGCGTGGAAACCACCTCGTTTGCCGCCCTGGTGGCGGGTGCCGGTGTGGCGATTGGTGCCGCTTGGAGTGGCTTGCTGGGCAATTTTGCTGCCGGTATTTTCCTGTTGGTGCTGCGCCCTTACCAAGTGGGCGACTATGTGCTGGCCGGCGGCGTCGAGGGCGTGGTGCAGGAACTCGGCCTGTTCGGCACCACCATCACCACCCCAGACCATGTGAAAACCATTGTCGGCAACGGCAAGATCATGGGCGGTGACATCCGCAACTATTCAGCCCATGCCTACCGCCGGGTCGATTTGGTGGCGCAACTCGCCGGCAGTGCCGATCCGCACCAGGCAATTGCGCTGCTCCACGATGCGGTATCGAAAGTGCCGAATATTTGCACCACGCCGGGCGTCGATGTGACGATTCTGGAGTTCAACGAATTCGGCCCACGCCTGGCGGTGCGCCCGTATTGCCATACCGCGCATTTCTGGCAGGTGTATTTCGACACCAATATGGTGATTGCCGACACCTTGCGCCGCGCCGGCTTTCCGGTGGCCACGCGCCCGGTCAAGGTCTATCCGGTCTGAGGCGCCCGGGTGGCGGGCATGGGGCTGTTTTGCGTGACCCTAGAGCACGGTGTCGGCAATGGTGTCGGCGCTGTCCGGATAGTCCAGATTGAAGTGCAGGCCCCGGCTCTCATGGCGGCTTTGGGCCGAGCGCACGATCAGGTCGGCCACTACCAGCAGGTTGCGCAGTTCGATCAGGTCTTGCGTCAGGCGAAAGCGTGCGTAGAACTCCTGCACCTCGCCCTGGAGCAGAGCGATGCGGTGTGCCGCACGCTCCAGGCGCTTGTTGGTGCGCACGATGCCGACATAGTTCCACATGAAGCGGCGCAATTCCTGCCAGTTGTGGGTGATCACAATGGCTTCGTCGGCGTCGCTGACGCGGCTTTCGTCCCAGGGGCGCAGCGCCGGCACGGTCTGCTGCGGCCCCTGTTGGATGGCGCTGGCACAGGCCTGGGCAAACACCAGGCACTCCAATAGCGAATTGCTGGCCAGGCGGTTGGCACCATGCAGCCCGGTGCAGGCGGTTTCGCCAATCGCATAAAGGTGCCCGACCTGGGTTCTGCCCTGCAAGTCGACGCGCACGCCGCCGCAGGTGTAGTGCGCGGCCGGCACCACTGGAATCGGCTCGCGCGCGATGTCGATGCCCAGCTCCAGGCAGCGTGCATGGATGGTTGGAAAGTGCTCCAGGATGAAGGCTTCGCCCTTGAAGGAAATGTCCAGGAACACGTTCTCGATGCCGTGTTTTTTCATCTCGAAGTCAATCGCGCGCGCGACGATGTCGCGCGGTGCCAGTTCGGCGCGCGCGTCGTGGTCGGGCATGAAACGCTTGCTGCCGAGTGCCGGTGGCAGGATCAACTGGGCACCTTCGCCGCGCAGCGCTTCCGAAATCAGGAAGGACTTGGCGTGTGGGTGGTACAGACAGGTGGGGTGGAACTGGATGAACTCCATGTTCGCCACTTCACAGCCGGCACGCCAGGCCGCGGCAATGCCGTCGCCGGTGGCGGTATCCGGGTTGGAGGTGTAGAGATAAACCTTGCCGGCGCCGCCGGTGGCCAAAATGGTGTTGTCGCCGCTGAAGGCCTGCACCGTGTCGGCGGCGATGTCCAGCGCATACAGGCCGACGCAGCGGCGGCCGCCGCTGGCGTCGCTTTGCGTTACCAGGTCGACCAGGATGTGGTGCTCGAAAATCTGGATGCCGGGGTGGCGCAGCACGGCCTGGATCAACGTGTCCTGTACTGCAGCACCGGTGGCGTCCACCGAGTGCACGATGCGGCGGTGGCTGTGCCCGCCCTCGCGCGTCAGGTGCAGATGGCCGTCTTCTTCGGTGAACGGCACCTGCATCGACTGCAACCAGCGGATGGCGTCGGGCGCGGCATTGACGACAACCCGGGTCGCGGCTTCGTCGCACAGTCCGGCGCCGGCCACCAGGGTGTCTTGCACGTGGGCTTCCAGGCTGTCCTGGGCGTCCATCACGGCGGCAATGCCGCCCTGGGCCCAGTGGCTGGCGCCCTCGCGCAACGCGCCTTTGGTCAGGATGGCAACGCGTGCTGTATCGGCCAGGCGCAGTGCCGCGGTCAGTCCGGCCAGACCGCTGCCGACGATCAGGGTGTCAAAGTGCAGGGTCGGGTTATGGCTGGTCATCAGGCGGCGCCCAGGTGAGGAACCAGGCCGCTGGCGCCGGTTGGCGCTGCGCGCGCAGCGGTGAAGTCGAGCATGCGCTGGATCGGCGCGCGTGCCCGCGGAATGAGGTTTTCGGGGATGTGGATTTCATGGGCCCCGGAGCTTAGTACATGGGCCAAATCTTCCAGTCCGTTCATGGCCATCCAGGGGCAGTGCGCGCAGCTCTTGCAGGTGGCGCTGTCGCCAGAGGTGGGCGCTTCGATGAAGGTTTTGTCGGGGTGGTGCGTGCGCAAGCGGTGCATCATGCCGTTGTCGGTGGCAACGATCAGGGTGCGCGCCGGCAGTTCGCGCGCAGCGCGCAGAATCACGGCGGTGGAGCCGACCACGTCGGCCAGCGCGATCACATCGGCCGGTGACTCCGGGTGTACCAGCACAGCGGCTTCTGGGTACTGCTGTTTCAGGGCCTGCAGTTCGAAGGCCTTGAATTCGTCGTGCACGATGCAGGCGCCGTTCCACAACAGCATGTCGGCGCCGGTTTCGCGCTGGATGTAGGCGCCCAGGTGCTTGTCCGGTCCCCAAAGAATTTTTTTGCCTTCGGCTTTCAGGGCGCGCACGATGTCGAGCGCACAGCCCGAAGTCACGACCCAGTCGGCGCGGGCTTTGACTTCGGCGCTGGTGTTGGCATAGACCACCACGGTGCGCTCCGGGTGGGCGTCACAGAAGGCGCTGAATTCACGCGTTGGGCAGCCCAGGTCCAGCGAGCAGGTGGCGTCCAGATCGGGCATCAGGACGCGTTTTTCGGGCGACAGGATTTTGGCCGTTTCGCCCATGAAGCGCACGCCGCAGACGACCAGGGTCTGGGCCGCATGGCTCTTGCCAAAGCGCGCCATTTCGAGCGAGTCGGCGACCAGTCCGCCGCTGGCTTCAGCCAGGTCTTGCAGGTCCGGGTGCACATAGTAATGTGCCACCAGGGCGGCATTGCGCTGTTGCAGCAGGGCCAGGATCTGGCTTTTGAGTTCCGCGCGCCGGCTCGGCGTGGGTTCCTGCGGTACCCGGGCCCAGGCCTGGTGGGTGGAGCAGACGCCGGTCTCGGCGCTGTCGCCAAGCGGCTGGCTGTAGTCAATGAGGACGCTGGTGGTCATGGTGTTTCAGATGGCCTCGAAACGCATGGAGAAATCGGTGGCTTGCACATCCTTGGTCAGGCTGCCGATGGAGATCCGGTCGACCCCGGTCTGGGCCAGACGGGCAATTCCGGGCAGCGTTACGCCACCGGATATTTCCAGCACTGCGCGCTGTGCGCCGCGCGCCTGGTTGATGCGCACGGCAGCTTCCAGGGTGGGCAGATCCATGTTGTCGAGCAGGATCATGCGCGCGCCGTGCGCCAGCGCTTCTTCCAGCTGGACCAGGTCTTCCACTTCAATCTGCACAAAGCTGGCTTGCGCTGCCAGCGCATGGGCACCGGCCAGGGCGGGGGCGATGCCGCCCGCTGCGGCGATGTGGTTTTCCTTGATCAGGATGGCGTCGAACAGGCCAATCCGGTGGTTGGTGCCGCCGCCAATGCGAACCGCATATTTTTGTGCATGGCGCAGTCCGGGCAGGGTTTTGCGGGTGTCTACTACCTGGACTTCGGTGCCTTGTACGGCTTCCAGGTAGGTGGCGGTTTTGGTGGCGACGGCGCTGAGCAGTTGCAGAAAGTTGAGGCCGGTGCGTTCGGCGCTGAGCAGGGCGCGGGCGTTGCCGCTGATTTCCAGTACCAGTTGGTTGGGTTGGCAGCGGCTGCCTTCGGCGATTTTCCAGTCGATGTGTGCGCTGGGGTCGAGTTGTTCGAGTACGGCATCAAACCAGGGGCGGCCGCAGAGGATGGCGGTTTCGCGGCAGATGACTTTGGCGAGGCATTGGCGTTGCGCGTCGATTAGACCGGCGGTGAGGTCGCCGCTGCCTAGGTCTTCGGCCAGGGCTCGTGCGACGTCGGCGCGCACCAGGCTGGCGAATTCGGCGGCCAGTCGGGAGTCGGATGCATGCATTTCAGGCAACTTTCATGGTCAGAATGTTCAAGGGGGCGATTGTTACAGATATATTGCGGGCATTGTCTGGCTTGCATTGCCCGCTTGTTTCCTCTGCCTCCTGCTTTGTTGGTGTTCGTTGCGTTGCTTGCCTGCTCGTGGTCCTTTTCTCCTGCTTTATTGGCGTTCGCCGCGTTGCGCGCCTGCGGGTGGGCAGGGGCTGACGAAGTGGGTGTACGTTCTCCGGCCTCGGGTCGCCGGGGTCTGCTCTTGGTGCGCTAGCACCCTCGCACAAATACCGCTATCGGCGCACCGCCTCTGTACAGCGGCGAATCCAGGCCTGCGCCCGCACACCCACTTCGCCAGCCCCA
>CAIUDG010000169.1 GCA_903897925.1 uncultured beta proteobacterium
ATCTCCAGCTCGACCGCGCTATTGAAGACAATGCCAACACCGCCGACGACCCGTTTAGCGCCCTGGTCTGAATGGATGGCGGCATGGTAGACGTAGGTTGGCGCACCTTCATACAAAGCGCTGCTTTCGAATGGTGTTACGTAGTAGGACTGGTCCGAGTTCAGCTGCCGCACCTGGGCCACCGTGTGCGGGTCAATAAAGGTTCCGAGGGTTTCCGGATCGTCATTGCCAAGGAGGGTGCTGGCGACAATTTCGCCATCCATGTTGTAGATCACCAGGCGCGTATAGACCGTGTATAGCGAGTTGATGTATTTCAGAATTTCGCACAAGCGTGTTCTGGACGCCGCGTCGATGGAAGCGCCGGACATGATCATGCGCAATTCGGGTGTCAAGGCCCACCAGCGACAGTCATCGGCGCGCTCGTACAGGTTGCGGTCCAGCAAGTCGACCAGCAAATGGGACATGAACTCGGCCTTCTTCAAGCCGGAGGTGAGGACGGTGCCATACAGGTCGCCGATCGATTTGGAGAACAATTCGTTGCTGCGGTTGGCGGTCTCACTGATTTGGGTGAGTACGGCTTTTAATTTGGCCTGATCGCCAACCTGTCCGGCGGACATGACCTGCCCGTTCCAGACCACGCTGCGAATATTGTCGGCCGCATTGATGATCTCAAACAGCGGTGGCGAGAAGGTCTTTGCATGCGACAAGACACCCTCGCGGATGTGCTGCGGCAACTGTGAAAGCTTGTCCTCCTTGACGCCGGAGAAAGCAATATCCACCGGCGTCATGACCTGGCCGCGCCATCCTTCGGGGCCCATGTACCCCTGGTAGCCGGCGGTCTTGAAGGTTCGAATCAAATATTCCCGGCCGGCAAAGGTCTGCAGTGCCATGGTGCTGTCATCGTCCACCGGAACTTCCACGTCCAGCGGTATCCACAGTGGATTGGAACTTTCAATGACCTGGTTCTCGGCGTTCACCAGCAGCATCACTGAGCGACCCAGGCGATCACCGTGCGAGCGGAAAATGCCCGCCATTTCTTCCTCAAAATTGAAACACAGGCAGAGCAGGCCGACCACATTTCGCGTCCTGGGGTGCAAAATTTTGCGCGAGTAAATCAGGGCGCGGCGCTTGCCAGGCCGCAAATCCGAGAAGCGAAAAGTCTCCACATAGCTATCAGAACGCAATGTTTCCGCAATCAAGGGATCGCTGCTGAATTCCAGGGGGTAGCGTGTATCCACCTGCGCCAATACCTGGCCCGAAGGACTGAGCAGCAGGATGTCGTCGTAGACCGTGTATTTGTTGCGGTAGTCTTTCAGCCGCTGCTGAATGGCCTTCACGTTATCGGTTTCACCCGCTACAAATTCCGCCAATTCATTGTCTGTGGCCAGGAAACCGACATCTGCAGTGCGTTCGTACAGATTCCGAATCAGGATATCGATGATGTAGTGGGCCTGGGTGCCAATCTCTTTCTGCACATTGGAGACTTTTTCCTGGACCAGACTGGCAACCAGCTCCAGCTCCAGGCGATTGAAACCGAGGCGCGTCGCGGCCATGGTCGGAAGAATAGCCTTGGCTTCTTCCGGGCAGTTCATTTTTGCCCCGGACTCTATCAACCGCCACATCATGTTGAGCTCCTGCAAGGCCTGCTCGCAGCGAAGCACATCCCTCATATAGGGCAAAAAGGTGTCCAGGTGCAGGGTGGAGTTGGGGGACATCAGCGTGCCTCAAAAAAATGGTTCGAATAAGAAAAGGTGCGTGACAGCGTTAAGGGTGTAAGGGTTGAAATATGAAAAATTTATAGGCTTTCGTTGACTTACTGATAGCTTACATTGATGCTGAATTTTGTGCTTCTGATGTATAGATCGGTAAATGCGCAAGGCTGCAGCATCTGCAAGATGCGTACCCGGCCTGGCGGTGGAGCCGTATACATGCCCAACAATGGGGCGAATATGGCTTGCTCAGGCAGCGCCGGCAGGATCGGCGCATAGCGCGACAATAGACCCTTCTATATCGAAGGCGTTGCCCAGGAAATTTCATATGAGCCCCCACCAAAACGCCAGCGCGACCCCGTCGCAGACAGCACTGTGCGAACCTTGCGCAGGCATTCAACGCAACTGGCGCCGCGCGCCTGGCCATGCCGAGTTGGTGCAGGGCAGCCCGCGCAAAGTGGAAATCCAGGGGCGCACAGTGACCGTGACGCGCTACCGCTGCGACCGCTGTGGCAGCACCTGGGACTACGAAAACAACAGCGCCAACCAGCGTGCCGGCTGGTCCCTGGTTTCCCGCTGAACGGCGTGCTGCGCCAGGCATGGGGCATGGACACCTGCGCCAGCGCCGCACCACGATGTGACGCTGGCGGCGGAAATGGTGCATGTGTTGTGCATCGTCATGGTGCACGCGTATGGGCCGGAGTTCCGTGCCTTGATTGCCCAGGTTGACAGTGTGGACGTTGCAGTTTTGAAGTCTGGCGCCTGTACCTAGGTGGCCTGTGGCATATCGGGTTCGGCCTAAGCAAACGGCGTCAGCGTTCCATCACATAGGTGCCCGGCGCAGTGCCAAAGGGGGTCTGGCCCGCAATACCGATAGCCGGCGCTGCCACCGGTGTGGCACTTGAATGCTGTACCAGCCAGGCCTGCCAGGTCGGCCACCACGAACCCTCGTGCAATGGCGCCGCTGCCTGCCATTCGTCGGCACCCATGCAGCTGTCGCCCACCGCTTTCACCTGCATCCGAAAATGCCGGTGCGGGTGCCCGGGCTCGCTCACGATGCCGGCATTGTGGCCGCCGTTGGTCAACACGAAAGTAATTTCGGTCTCCGCCAGATAGTGGATTTTGTAGACCGAGTGCCAGGGTGCAACGTGGTCCCGCTCGGTGCCGAGTGCAAATATGGGCAGGCGGCGGATATTCTGCAAGGCGATCGGATGCCCCTGCACCATGAAGCGCCCGGCCGCCAGGTCGTTGTTCAGAAACAGATGGTGCAGGTATTCTGAATGCATGCGTTGCGGCAGCCGCGTACTGTCGGCGTTCCAGGCCATCAGGTCGTTGCTGGGGGCGCGTTCGCCAAGCATGTATTCATGAACTATCTGCGACCACACCAGGTCGTTCGAGCGCAACATCTGAAAGGCACCGGCCATCTGCTCGGCGCCAAGATAGCCGCGCTTCCACATCAGGCTGTCCAGCATATGCACCTGGGCCGGATCAATGAACAGTTGCAATTCGCCGGGTTCGGTGAAATCGGTCTGCGCCGCCAGCAGCGTGATCGACGCCAGCCGATCGTCACGCGCACGGGCCATCGCCGCAGCCGCTATCGCCAGCAGGGTGCCGCCCAGGCAATACCCCAGCACATGGACTTTGTGTCGCGGCACTATTTGCGTGATCGCGTCGAGCGCGGCCATCACCCCCTGGCAGCGGTAGTCGTCGAGCGACACGTCGCGGTCGGCCTCGGTCACGTTGTGCCAGGACAGGCAAAACACCGTGTGGCCCTGGTCACGCAGCCAGCGCACCATCGAGTTGTGCGGTGACAGGTCCAGGATGTAGTACTTCATGATCGGCGCAGACACCAGCAGCACCGGCTCCGCATGCACGGTGGCGGTCGTCGGGTGGTACTGAATCAGCTCGGCCAGCGGGGTGCGCATGACCACCGTTCCCGGCGTACAGGCCAGCGTGCGGCCGACCACAAAGGTGTCGTTTTCGATGGCGACCTGTGGCGTGCTTTTCTTTTGCAAGTCTTCCAACCAGAGTGCAGCGCCGCGCCAGAAATTCATGCCGCCTTGCGCCAGCGTACGCGCCAGCACTTCCGGGTTGGACCAGGGCTGGTTCGACGGTGCCGCCATGTCCAGCCACTGGCGTGCCACAAAAGACACCACATTTTCATGGTGCGGTACGGTACCCGGTACATCACGGGTTGCCTGGTCCCACCAGGCTTGCGTCAGCAAAAACGCCTGCGCCCAGCTGCGGTAGGGCTCCTGCTGCCATTCCGCTGCGGCAAAACGCGGATCAGTTGCCACGGTTGCGCTGTCGGTGTCGGACGCGTTAGCCGCCGGCGTCGAGGTCAGCAGTTCGGTGCATGCCTGCCCCATGCGCAGCGCCAATTCGAGCCGCTTGCCGGGCGCGCCTGCCAGGTGCAGTGCCCAGTCAGACCAGGCCAGCATAAGCGACTCGGGCGATAAGCCCCCGGTGAATCGGGCCAGACTGCCCTCGCGCAGCAAATCGAGTGTGCGGATATCCGCGAAAGACGCCTTTCCATCAGAAAGGTCAGAGCGAAGAGTGGTCATGGTGTGTACCCGCTGCAGCGCAGCCCTGGATGACGAACCTGGCCAAGTATTGATCGAAGCCGATGGCGCTGAATTGATCGGCATCAACCTCGTTGCGCTGATAGGTGATCGGCAGGTAAAGTATCAGCTGGCTGCGCCGGAGCCTATTTGGCAGTGGCTGGTTGCCTGCCTATTTAAATACTGTAAATACAGGTGCCCTTATAAGGTGCGTTTATTGATCCAGCGCACAGCGCAAAATAGGCGCTATATGCGATGCTCACGGCGCAGCCTGCGCCAGGCTCCCATCACGCGTTCAGGAGGGCGTATATGGACCGTCCGGTTACCGATGCCGAGCGCGCACGCGCGCTGCAGCAGTATGGCCGGCGCGCGTCGGTCTATGACCGCGAATTGGCGGCTTTTGAGCCGATCCGCCGCAATGCCATTGCGCGTCTGCGACTGCAGCCGGGCGACGCGGTACTGGATGTCGGTTGTGGCACCGGCCTGAGTTTTGCCCAGCTGCAGTCCGCCATAGGCGCGGCTGGCCAGGTCACGGGCATCGAACAATGCCATGAAATGCTGGCATTGGCGCAGGCCCGGGTGGCGCAAGCGGGCTGGAACAACGTGACGCTGCTGCATAGCGCGGTGGAAGACAGCCACATCGGCGCGCGCGGCGACGCTGCGCTGTTTCACTTTACGCATGACATCTTGCGCAACCCCCAAGCCATCGGCAATGTCATGCAGTGCCTGCGCCCGGGCGGCCGCGTGGTGGCGGTGGGCTTGCAGTGGTCTTATCCCTGGGCCTGGGCCACCAACTGGTGGGTGTGGCTGGCGGCGCTGCATTCGGTCAGCAAGCTGGAAGGGCTGGATCAACCCTGGAGCTTGTTGGCACAGCACCTGGACCAGCTGGAGGTGAGCACAACCTGGCAGGGCGGGGTATTCATTGCCAGTGGGGTGCGGCGGCCCTAGAGCTCTGGGCGGCAGCAATGCGGCGGCGGTTTGTACCCGCCAAGTCAGAGCCGCAGCGCGCGCAGCGGTGCGTCACCGTAGCATGGCGGGGTCTTGGATCAACCACGCAAGGCCTGTCACATGGTCAGCCCGCCGAACCGGAAAATTGCCGAAATTGAATGCCTGCGCGGCCTGGCAGCGGCCTGCACAGTGCTCAATCACATGCTATTTGGCTTTCTGCCCCTGCGCATGAATCCGCTGCTCATCTATCTGCGACTGCATACCCAGTTCGATTTTGGCGTGGACATCTTCTTTGTTATTTCTGGCTTCGTCATCATGCGCACGCTGATGGCACGCGTACCGCGCTGGAGTGGGCCGACCTTCTGGCGCAGCGTCTATGCATTCTGGCGGCGGCGTGCCTGGCGCCTGTATCCGGCAGCCTGGCTCTGCATTGCCCTGGGGCTGGCGCTTTCGTGGGTCTATTCGCAGTCCGGGTTTGACTATTTTGCAAGTTTTGAAACCACGCTTGCGGACAGTGTTGCAGCGTTTTTTCAGTACTACAACTTTTACCTGATTGGCTGCTTTCCCAGCCGCACCTGTGGCACCAACCAGGTGTATTGGAGCCTGTCGTTGGAAGAGCAGTTTTATTTCCTGTTCCCGTTTGTGCTGTGGCTGAGTCGCCGCCACTTGCCAAAAATCCTGCTGGCCGCCCTGTTTTTGCAGCTGCTCTGGCCGCGCCCCCTGCATTCCTGGTTGTTCTATGTCCGAAGCGATGGATTTATTGTCGGAATTCTGCTGGCCATAGCCCATGCGCAGTCGCGCCTGGCCAATTGGGAGCCCTGCTTCATGCAGCATGGCGCGCTGCGGCGGCCGGTGCTAATTGCACTGCTTCTGCTGGCGCCGTGTATTGGTGGATATGTCGCTCTCGGGTCTTATGCACAAACGCTATTTACCGTGCTTGCCAGCGTGCTGGTTTACCTGGCTTCGTTTGACCGTGGCTACCTGTTGCGCAACAAGTGGCTGACCGGCTTCCTGGTCTGGCTGGGAGCGCGTTCCTATTCGGTGTATCTGTTGCACCTTCTTGCCTTCGGTCTCACGGTGCAGTTGCTGCCGCAGCTGGTCAGCACGGCCATGGTGCCATGGGTGGTGGCGCACCAAAATAGCGTTTTGATCGGCGTTGCGCTGGTGTTTACCCTGGTGCTGTCGGAAGCGGCCTACCGATGGCTTGAAAAGCCGCTGCTTGCCTATGGCCGGCGCCGGGAAGCCGGTGCCGCCGCAGCCAGCGTTTAACCGGCACTTAACCTGCGTCTAGCCGGCGTTGCAGTGCCTGGCGCCGACGCGCAATGCAGGCAGCTGCTACAGTGCACGGCAATGTGCAAGCGCGTTGTCACACGCTGCGGTGTGTGCGTATTTGTTGGAGGCCGCCATGCTGAATCGCCGTGTATTCATTCGCCAGACCTGCATCGGTGCTGCGGTAATAGTTGCTGCGCCGGCCCATGCCAAAGCGGCCATGCTGGAAGACTCCGAAGCCCAGGCGCTGGCCTTGGGCTACCACGCCGACGGCCGCGACACCGACAAGGCCAAATTTCCCAACTATACGGACGGCGACAAGTGCAGCGACTGCGCACTGTTCCAAGCCCATGTCGGAGAAAACGCCGGTTCCTGCAAATTGTTTCCGGACAAGCTGGTGGCGGCAAGCGGCTGGTGCAGCGCCTACCAAATGGCTATCTGAGGGCTATCTGAGGCGCGCTGGCGCCGGCTATTTGCATGGCGCAGGAAGGACGCGTTGCCCTGTCCGATCCGAGGCCGCAGAAAAATTCGCGTACACTTTCGCCCGTTGGTGCTCGCGGTGTGGTTCACACACTGCAGTTCAACGGGAATCAGGAGGGCTGTGCCGCACAAGGCACAACCTAACCTGAGCTGCCCCCGCAACGGTAAGTGGACTCGTCGCAAGACGTAGCTTTCATCACAGCCACTGGACGTATGAACAATACGTCCGGGAAGGCGATGAAGGCAGCGCCACCAGCCCGGATACCGGCCAACAAGGCAGCCGTGCGTTTGCACGGCCTTAACGCCCAAGCGCTGTCGGGGAAGACGGCGAGGGTATTTTTTCGGGTTTTCCTTTCCTATGAAATCAGTCCATCACGGTGCGCGTGTGAGCGTGCTATCTCTTGCCTTGTGCTCTGTTTTTTCCGCGCACGGGCAGTCCACTTCGGCGCCTGCTTTGGGCGAGGTGGTGGTATCCGCCAGCCGCTTCACCGAGTCTGCCAATACCTTGCCCTATGGCGTGAGCGTGATCACCGCCCAGGACATTGAGCGTTCGGGCGCGTCCTCCGTCAGCGAGGCCATCATGAAGGTGCTGGGCGTGCCGGGCCATCTGGACTTGAGCGGCGCCAATAGCTACGGGCTGGATTTGCGCGGTTTTGGCCAGACGGCCGATAGCAATCAGGTGGTTATCGTCGACGGTCACCGCCTGAATGAGCAGGACCAGTCGAGCACGGCGCTGGGTTCGATCCCGATTGACCAGGTTCAGCGTATCGAGGTTCTGCACGGCAGCGGCGCCGTTTTGTACGGCGAGGGCGCCACTGGCGGCGTGATTTTGATTACCACCAAGGCCGGTCAAGGGGTCGAGCGGCGCAATTCCGCCGTGTTGTCCGCCACGCTGGGCAGTTTTGGTTTGAGCGAGGAGCGTGCCGCCGCCACCTTGGCGGATGGCGCGATTTCGGTGGATGTTTCCGGTGCTGACCGCAAGACCAATGGCAACCGCGACAACTTTGCATCCGACAACAACAACCTGGGCGCCACCGTGCAATGGTCCAACGACTGGCTGCGCCTGGGCGCACAGAGTGCGCGCAGCATGACCCATAGCGGTTTGCCGGGTGGCCTGACACAAAGCCAGTACGATGCCAATCCGCAGCAGGCCAAGACGCCGCTGGACTTCGGGCAGCTGAAGAATGAAAGCTCTGGCGCCTTTCTGGAAGCTTGTAGCGGCGATTGGCAACTGGGGCTAGACCTGGGCCAGCGCACGCGCCGGGTCGAATCGTCCAGCGCCGCCTATGGCCCGTATTCCACCGATATTGATGCCAGCACCGCCAATCTGCGGGCACGCCACAGCTACAACGGCAGCGCCTTGGCCAACGCGCTGACACTGGGTTTTGACAACGAGGACTGGAAGCGCGTCGACTACTACGGCAGCCACGCTGCTGCGTCTTCCAATGGCGTGTATGTCAACGATGACCTGAGCTTGCTGGCCAGTGGCACCCGATTGAGCGCCGGTCTGCGCAATGAAAACATCAGCAAGTCGGCCGATTTTGCCAACGGAGTGGACAGTGCCCAGACCGCCTGGAGTCTGGGCCTGACCCAGGACGTAGGCGCCAGCGCCCAGGTGTTTGGCCGCGCTGGCCAAAGCTTTCGCTTAGCCAATGTGGATGAAATCGGTTTCGTCGTTACCGGCACCACCCTGCAGCCGCAGAGTTCGCATGATGTCGAGCTGGGTGCGCGCTGGCACTATGCCGCCGGTCGGGTCGAGCTGCGCTGGTACCAGAGCGCGCTGACCAATGAAATTGCCTACGATGGCGCCATTGCCTGGGCCGGCGGACCTGGCGCCAACGTCAACCTGGACCCGACCATGCACCGTGGCGTGGAGCTGGAAAGCCGCCACGATGTGAGCGAGCGCGTGGCGCTGCGCCTGAACCTGGCACAGCGCCAGGCGCAATTTGTTTCCGGTCCGTATGCGGGTAACACCATGGCCCTGGTGCCTGGGCAAACCGCTGCGCTGGGGCTGGAGATCAAACCCGCCGAAGGCCATGCCGTGAACCTGGGCGTGACCTGGGTGTCGTCGCAGTATGCGGACTTTAGCAACCAGTGCAGCATGCCAAGCTACAGCACGCTGGATGCGCGCTATGGCTATAGCCTCAAGTCGATGGAGCTGGCCTTGGGGGTGAGCAATCTGGGCGATGCCAAGTACTACACCCAGGCCTATGCCTGCAGCGGCGGCGTCATTCAGTCGATTTACCCGGAAGCCGGGCGCGCCATCAATGCCAGCGTGAAGTTCAGGTTCTAAGCGGCGCGCCATGCATTGCCCGGCAATTTTGATCGCCGCGCCAGCCTCCGGGCAAGGGAAAACCACGCTCACGGCGGCCCTGGCGCGCTGGCATGCGCGCCAGGGCCGCCGGGTTCGGGTGTTCAAATGCGGGCCGGATTTTCTGGACCCGTTTTGGCTCACCCTGGCCAGTGGGGCGCCGGTCTACCAACTGGATCTGTGGATGACCGGCGAACCGGACTGCCGCCAGCGCCTGGCCGCCG
The DNA here is from genome assembly GCA_903897925.1 of uncultured beta proteobacterium. Classification (GTDB taxonomy): domain Bacteria; phylum Pseudomonadota; class Gammaproteobacteria; order Burkholderiales; family Burkholderiaceae_C; genus Allorhodoferax. Next base: position 9,503 of record CAIUDG010000169.1, read on the forward strand.
CCGCAGCAGAGGCCGATCTGATCCTGGTGGAAGGGGTGATGGGGCTGTTCGATGGCAGGCCGCACGCGGCAGACCTGGCAAAGCTGTTCGGCATCCCGGTGCTGGCGGTGCTGGATGCGTCGGCCATGGCCGGCACCTTTGGCGCTCTGGCCTTTGGCATGCAGCACTATCTGGAGGGGCTGCCCTGGGCTGGCGTGGTGGCGAACCGGGTTGCCAGTGCCGGCCATGCCGGCATGCTGCAGGCCAGCCTGAAGGAGCCCGGCCACTGGATGGGTGCCCTGCTGAACGATGCAGCCATCCGTTTGCCGGAACGCCATCTGGGATTGACCATTGCCAGTGAGCTGCCCGATGCGCTGCAACGCCTGGATCGCGCCGCCGACGCGCTGGCCGACACGCCGCTGGGCCAGATGGCGTTGCCGGACCTGGGCCGCTGGCGCGTTGACTTTGCGCCGCCGGTAAGGGCGCAACGGCAAGAGGCGCCGGGTCCGAACGCAAGCCAGCCGCCCGGCCCGCGCCTGGACGGCCTGAGGATTGCCATTGCGCGCGACGCCGCATTCTGTTTCATCTACCGCGCCAACCTGGATTGTCTGCAGCAGCTGGGCGCCCACCTGGTGTTTTTTTCGCCACTGCATGACGCCGCGCTGCCGGACTGCGATGCGCTGTGGTTGCCCGGTGGCTACCCGGAGTTGCATGCCAGGACACTTGCCGACAACCGCGCGCTGCGCCACAGTGTGCAGCAGCATGTGGCAGCCGCAAAGCCGGTGTGGGCGGAGTGTGGCGGCATGATGGCCTTGTTTGACACGCTGGTCACGGCTTCCGGCGAAGCGATTGCGCAGTGGGGTGTGCTGCCAGGCTGCGTCAGAATGCAAGCGCGCCTGGTTGGCCTGGGACCGCAGCAGCTGCGCATGCCAGGCGGCACCCTGCGCGGACACACGTTTCACTATTCCAGCACCGAGACTACGCTGACGCCGGCGCTGCACACGCAGCGCCCGGGCGAGGAAAACCCGGGGCCGGGTGGGGAGGCGGTGTGGCAGCTGGGTTCGGTGCGGGCGAGCTATTTTCATGCCTGGTTTGCGTCCTGCCCGGCGGCAGTTGCCGCGCTGTTTTCTGGCGCTGCCAGCGTGCTGGCGGACGCGCCCGGCGACACGCTCCAGCGATCCGCCACTGCTTTGAAAGCTTGAAATATATGCACATTGAAACCCCGCCTGCCGTCAAACCTTATGAAAAAGCCGAGGGGGAGCGGCGCGGCATCGTCATCGTGAATACCGGTGACGGCAAAGGCAAAAGCACCGCCGCCTTTGGTCTGGCACTGCGTGCCCACGGACGCGGTAAGGCGGTCAAGATTTTTCAGTTCATGAAGGTGCCGACGGCGCGTTTTGGCGAGCATCGCATGTTCGAGCAAATTGGCATTCCGATAGAAGGCTTGGGCGATGGCTTCAGCTGGAAGAGCCAAGACCTGGAACACTCGGCCGCACTGGCCCGTGCTGGCTGGCAAAAGGCCAGAGCGGCTGTGTTGGGCGGGGCGTTTTTCATGGTCGTCCTGGACGAAATCAGCTATCCCCTGATCTATGGTTGGCTGCCACTGGAGGAGGTGCTGCAGGACTTGCGTAACCGTCCAAGCCATGTTCATGTGGTGCTGACCGGACGCCGCTGCCCGCCAGAAATCATGGCGCTGGCCGATACCGTGACCGAAATGACGCTGGTGAAGCACGCCTTCCAGGCCGGCATTCCGGCCCAACGAGGCATTGAAGACTGATGCTGTATGCGGGCGCTGCCACGCTGGGCGTCGCCGCCATGCTGGCCTTGCTGGTGGACCAGTGCCTGGGCGAGCCGCCGGTGCGCTGGCACCCGGTGGTCTGGATGGGAAACTACCTGGCGCGGGCGGGGGACTGGGTCCAGCGCCCGTCCGCTGCCGACGGCTCCGCGGCGTCCCAGCAGGCGCCAGACTGGGCTGCGTTCCTGCGTGGCACTGCGGCCTGGCTTGCCGGCGCGCTGGTGGTGCTGGGCCTGGCGTTCGGCGTGCAAGCCCTGCTGCTGCAACTTCCGTGGGGCGTGCGCAGCCTGGCGATGGGCCTGCTGTTGAAGCCGCTGCTGGCCTGGGGAATGCTGAAAACAGAAGTGCGCGCTGTGGATGCCGCACTGACCGGCTCACTGGCTGCCGGCCGTGAACGCTTGCGCTGGCTGGTCAGCCGTGCGGTGGCCGACCTCAGCGCAGCGCAGGTGCGCGAAAGCGCGGTGGAAACCCTGGCTGAAAATTTCAATGACTCGGTTATTGCGCCCCTATTTTGGTTCGCTGTTTTTGGCCTGCCCGGCGCGGCGGTTTACCGCTTTGCCAATACCGCCGATGCGATGTGGGGCTACCCGGGAATCTACGCTGGTCGCAACTGGGCCTGGGCCGGCAAATGGGCCGCCCGGGTGGACGATGTGGCGGGCTGGCTACCGGCGCGTCTGACGGCTTTGTTGCTGCTGCTGGCCAGTGGACAAAATGGCTGGAAACGGGCGCAGCACTTGCCGTTGCAGGCGGGCCAGACACCTTCGCCCAACAGTGGCTGGCCCATGGCCGCAATGGCGCTGGTGCTCGGCGTGGCCCTGCGCAAGCCGGGCGTGTATGTGCTGAACCCAGCGGCTGCCGAAGTCCGCGCGGCCGATATCCCGCGCGCAATTGCGCTGGCCAACCGTGCCTTGCTGGTGGCCGGTCTGCTGGCTTTGTTGTTGCTGTGCCCGGTGTGGCTGCCCTTGCTAGCGGCGCTTGCTGCCTGGGCGCGCGGGGTGTTCCTTTGAATCGGCCCATGCGTATCCATGGCGGCAGCGATGCGCTGGGGCCGCTGCGTTATGACTTTTCCAGCAACAGCAATGCCTGTGGGCCGTGCCCGGCTGTGTTGCAGGCGCTGCGTGAGGCCGATGCCAGCCGTTATCCGGAGCCTGGTTACGCGGAATTGCGCGCGGTGCTGGCGCAGTTTCACGCGGTGGCGCCCTGGCGCATTGTTTTGGCGGGCAGTGCCAGTGAGTTCATTTTTCGCGTTACGGCGTGGGCCAGGCGCAATGGCGCGACCCGGGTCTGGCTGCCCTGCGTGGCCTATGGGGACTATGCGCACGCGGCAAGTGCGTGGCAGCTGCAGGCCAGTGCCGACATCGATAGCGCCGATCTGGTGTGGGCCTGCGAGCCGTCCAGTCCCTTGGGACAGGCGCACACGGTCTGGCCCGGGCGCTGGCCGGCCGCTGGTGCCGGAAGTGGGCCCTGCGCCGCCGGTCGACAGCTGGTGCTGGACTGCGCCTATGTGCCGCTGCGCCTGCGCGGCGCAGCCTCGCTGCGTGCCGAGCAGCTGGACGCGGTGTGGCGCCTGTGGTCGCCAAACAAGGCGCTGGGGCTGACCGGGGTGCGCGCCGCCTACGCCATTGCGCCGCTGCATGCCGTGCAGGCGACGGCGCAGCTGGAGGCACTGGCACCCTCATGGGTGCTCGGGGCGCATGGTGTTGCCCTGTTGCAGGCCTGGACACACGGCGCAACGCAGGACTGGATACAGCGCAGCCGGCGCACCCTGGCCCGCTGGCGTGCTGCGCTGCAGGCCCGGCTGACGGCGTTGGGGTGGAGCTGCCTGCCCAGTGATAGCCATTTTTTTTGTGCCCGCCCACCGGCGGCCCTCGATTTGGCCGGCACGCTGGCGCATTTGCGCCAGCAGGGCATCAAGTTGCGCGATACCAGTTCCATGGGCCTGAACGGCCACGTGCGCCTGAGTGCGCAGCCGCCGGCGTACCAGCGGGCATTGCAGCGGGCGCTGGAGCAGTCGTTGGAACAGCCGCCGGTGAAGTCACGGGTGCCGTTTGTGCCGCCGGCACCCGCACCTTAAATCAGCTTGGAGAACTTGGCGGTCGACTGCGCCAGATGCCGGTCAAACACCATGCCCACGGCACGCACAAACATGCGCCCCTTGGGTGTGACGGTAATGCGCTGCGCATCCACAACGATCAGGCCAGCCGCTTCGTAGTGCGCCAGCTGTGCCAGCTCGTCGGCAAAGTAGCTGCTGAAGTCAATGCCGTGCGCCTGGTTGATGGCGGCAAAGGTGACCGGGCCGCTGCACATCAGCTCCATGATGACCTGGCGCCGCAGCACATCGTCGGCAGTCAAGGCATAGCCTTTTTCCACCGGCAGCTGGTCCGCATCCAGGTGCTCGTAATAGGCCTTCAGCGTGCGCACCGACTGGCTATAGGAATGGCCGACCTTGCCGATGGCGGATACGCCAAAGCCGATCAGGTCGCAGTCCGCGCGCGTGGTGTAGCCCTGGAAGTTGCGGTGCAGGCTCTTGTCGAGCCGGGCCTTGTTCAGTTCGTCGTCCGGTTTGGAGAAGTGGTCCAGACCGATGTAGATATAGCCGGCGTCGAGCAGGCGGCG
>CAIUDG010000170.1 GCA_903897925.1 uncultured beta proteobacterium
CTGCTTCTGGTGCGCTAGCACCCCCGCACACATACCGCTATCGGCACACCGCCTCTGAACAGCGGCGAATCCAGGCCTGCACCCGCACACCCACTTCGCCAGCCCCAGGGTATTTTTGTAAATAGTCTGAGAGGAAGACAAATACCAAAGACACCGCGCCACTGCGCCCGTGGACTGCCAGGGGCGGGCAAATTTTTCCATGCATTTTTCTCGCAAATAGCACGATCGTACTTTTGTGGGTGATAATGCTGGGCGTTTCTTCCTATGAAGATGGCGGGCCCGTCACCGCATACAATCATTTAGTTGACGTAAACGTCAAGTACATTGCTTTTTTAAAACTATCTGGAGCAGAGCCATGAAAGTGCTGGTACCCGTGAAGCGCGTGGTCGATTACAACGTCAAGGTGCGCGTCAAGTCCGACGCTACGGGTGTTGATATAGCCAACGTCAAGATGAGCATGAACCCGTTTGACGAGATTGCTGTGGAAGAGGCCGTGCGCCTGAAAGAAAAGGGCGTGGTCACGGAAATCATTGCCGTGTCCTGCGGTGTGGCGCAGTGCCAGGAAACCCTGCGCACCGCCATGGCGCTGGGCGCCGACCGCGGCATTCTGGTGGAAACCAGTGCCGAATTGCAGCCACTGGCGGTGGCCAAGCTGCTCAAGGCGCTGGTCGACAAAGAGCAACCCGGCCTGGTGCTGCTGGGCAAGCAAGCCATTGATGACGACTGCAACCAGACCGGCCAGATGCTGGCCGCGCTGGGCGACTGGCCGCAAGGCACCTTCGCCAGCAAGCTCGAAGTGGCCGACGGCAAGCTCAGCGTCACGCGTGAAGTGGACGGCGGCTCCGAAACCCTGAGCCTGACTTTGCCGGCCATCGTCACCACCGATCTGCGCCTGAACGAGCCGCGCTATGTGACGCTGCCCAACATCATGAAGGCCAAGAAAAAGCCGCTGGAGACGGTCAAGCCGGAGGACCTGGGGGTGGACGTAGCGCCGCGCATCAAGACGCTCAAAGTGTCTGAGCCGCCGCTGCGCAGTGCCGGTATCAAGGTGCCCGATGTGGCTACCCTGGTGGCCAAGTTGCGCAACGAAGCCAAAGTGATCTAACACCGGATACGGCCCAAAGGAAAGCACACCATGACCGCATTAGTTATTGCTGAACACGACAACGCCTCCATCAAGGGAGCCACCCTCAACACCATCGCCGCTGCGGCCCAGTGCGGCGCCGACGTGCACGTGCTGGTCGCCGGCCACAACGCCGGCGCCGCCGCAGCGCAGGCGGCACAGATTGCTGGCGTGGCCAAAGTGCTGCACGCCGACGACGCTGGCCTGGCGCACGGCCTGGCCGAAAACCTGGCCGCGCAAGTGCTGGCCATTGCCGCCAACTACAGCCACATTGTTTTTGCTGCGACTGCTGCTGGCAAGAACGTGGCACCACGCGTGGCCGCGCGCCTGGATGTGGGACAAGTCTCCGACATCACCAAGGTGATCAGCGCCGACACCTTCGAGCGTCCAATCTATGCCGGCAATGCGATTGCCACCGTGCAAGCCAGCGACGCCACCAAGGTGCTGACGGTGCGCACCACCGGCTTCGACCCGGTGGCCAGCACGGGAGGCAGCGCCGCGGTGGAAACGCTGGCTGCGGTGGCGGCATCGGCCAAGGCGACGTTTGTGAAATCGGAA
>CAIUDG010000171.1 GCA_903897925.1 uncultured beta proteobacterium
CCCCGAGGGAGCTAATTTCCCCGGGCCAAGCCCTAAGGGAAATTGTTGCCCCCACGCTCCGCCGCTTACGCGGGTCGCTGCCCCCCGAGGGGGCTAATCCTCCTTGGGGCGGCCCGGCGGAGGATTGTTGCCCCCACGCTCCGCCGCTTACGCGGGTCGCTGCCCCCCAAGGGGGCTAATTTCCCCGGGCCAAGCCCTAAGGGAAATTGCTTTTTTGACTATTTACCCGGCACCGCCTACGGGCGGGCGGCAGGTTCAGGCCAGCGCCTGGCGCATGGCGTCGATCACCGCGCGGTAATCGGATTTGCCGAAGATGGCGCTGCCGGCCACAAAGGTGTCGGCGCCGGCGTCGGCCACGCGGCGGATGTTGTCGGTCTTGATACCACCGTCCACTTCCAGACGGATGTCCTTGCCGCTGGCCTCAATGCGCTTGCGTACATCTTCAATCTTGCGCAAGGCCGAATCAATAAAGCTCTGCCCGCCAAAGCCCGGGTTCACGCTCATGATCAGCACCAGGTCAATATCGTCCAGCACCCAATCCAGCACGTCCAGCGGTTCCGCCGGGTTGAACGCCAGGCCGGCTTTCACGCCCTGGCCTTTGATGGCCTGAATGCTGCGGTGCACATGGGCACTGGCATCCGGATGGAAACAAATCAGGTCGGCACCAGCCTGGGCAAACGAGGCCGCCAGCGCATCTACCGGCGAAATCATCAAATGCACATCAATCGGCACCGCCACACCCGCGGCGGTCTTGGCGTGTGGCTTGAGGGCACTGCAAATCATCGGACCAAACGTCAGGTTCGGCACATAGTGGTTGTCCATCACGTCGAAATGGATCCAGTCGGAACCGGCATCAATGACGTTTTTCACCTCCTCACCCAGGCGGGCAAAGTCAGCGGACAGAATGGAGGGAGCGATGCGAAAGGTCATGGATGGGGCCCTGGTGGAGAATTTTGCGTGGAAATATGCCGGCGCTTATTTTCGCAGGTAGCATTCGCGCATGCCTAAGTACGAATTTTTGGTGGAAGTCGCTCCGGAGTACCTTCCCGACCAATCCAATATTGAGGAAGACCTGTACGTCTTCGCGTACACCGTTACCGTCACCAATACCGGCGAAGTCACCGCGCAGCTCATCTCGCGCAGCTGGAATGTGAATGACGCCAATGGCCACCACGAAAAGGTCAATGGCCTGGGCGTGGTCGGGCAGCAACCGCTGCTCAAACCGGGTCAGTCCTTCGAATACACCAGCGGCACCCGCCTGCGCACCCCCACCGGCACCATGCACGGCAGTTTTTTCTGTGTCGCCGAAGATGGCCAAAAATTTGATGCCGACATCCCCATGTTCGTGCTGGACGCGCTCAGCGCAGACCCTGGCACCCCTGGCTCACGCACGCTGCACTGAGCCCGTCGTGCCACGGTCCCTGGCACCCACCCACCCGATCCAGACTTGACGCCATGGGCGAATTTGACCTCATCAAGCGCTTCTTCACCCGTCCGACGCCGCGCGCCGTGCTGGGCGTGGGTGACGATTGCGCGCTGCTGCAAGCACGCGCTGGCATGCAACTGGCCATCTCCAGCGACATGCTGGTCAGCGAGCGCCATTTTTTTGCCGATGTCGACCCGCGCACGCTGGGCCACAAAGCGCTGGCCGTCAATCTGAGCGATCTGGCGGCCTGCGGCGCCACCCCGCTGGCCTTCACCCTTGCGCTGGCATTGCCCCAGGCCGACCCGGCCTGGCTGGAACCATTCTCGCAAGGACTGCTGGCACTGGCCGACCAGCACGGCTGTGAACTGGTCGGCGGCGACACCACGCGCGGACCGCTGAACATCTGCATCACCGTATTTGGCGAAGTCCCCGCCGGGCAGGCCCTGTTGCGCCACAGCGCCCAGGTCGGCGACGACATCTACGTCAGCGGCCAGCTGGGCCAGGCCAGCTGGGCGCTGCAACTGCTGCTGCTGCAGCGCCAGGGCCGCCTGCCCAGCGCCGCCGAAACGCAACTGGCGCAAATCCGGGCGCGCCTGGAAAGCCCAAGCCCGCGCATCGCACTCGGCCTGGCGCTGCGCGGCGTTGCCAGCGCGGCGGCAGACATCAGCGACGGCCTGCTGGGCGACCTGGGCCATATCCTGGAGCGTTCCGGCGTCGGCGCCAGCGTCGATGCCGACGCCGTCCTGGCCCTGCTGCCCGGGGCCCAGACCCTGCCAGCCGCCGACGCCTTGCGCCATGTGCTGGCCGGCGGCGACGACTATGAACTGGTCTTCACCGCCCCGGCACATCGCCAGGCGCACGTACTGCAAGCCGCCAAACAGGCGGCCACACCGGTGCAACGTATCGGCCGCATAGAAGCCCTCAGCGGCCTGCGCCTGCACAATCGCCAGGGTCAGCTCCTGCAGCCAACACTGCATTCCTTTGACCACTTCGCGCCCGCGCCCCAGGAAGCCAAGCCATGAACTCCAGTTTTGACAAGGAACAGCCACTGATGCCAATCGGCCCCAGCCTGGAGTTCCTGCGCGCACATCCGGCCCATGCCATTGGCATGGGCTTCGGCTCCGGTCTGTCGCGCATTGCGCCCGGCACGGCCGGCACCCTCTGGGCCTGGATCAGCTTTGCCTTGCTGTCACACTGGCTTGATGCGCTGGCCTGGGGCCTATTGATCGGCGTATCGCTGCCGCTGGGTTGGTGGGCCTGCAGCGTCACCGCCCGCAATCTGCGGGTGCTCGACCCGGCCAGCGTGGTCTGGGATGAAATTGCCGCCTTCTGGCTGGTGCTCTGGCTGGTCTGCCCGGCCGGCTTCGGCGCACAGTTGGCGGCCTTTGTCCTGTTCCGCTTTTTTGACGCCGTCAAACCGGGCCCGGTTGGCTGGGCCGACCGGCTCTACCATGACATCCGCCCGGAGCAGGACCGCCACGCCTGGAGCAAGGCCGGTTTTGGCATCATGCTTGACGACCTGGTGGCGGCCGCGTGCACGCTGCTGGTAATCGCCATCTGGCGCTTTTAACCATGGCCCACGCCAACGCACCCAGCACGCGCAGCCTGTGCCGCCAACTGGCCCAGCTGCTGCAGACCCAGCACTACCTGCTGACCACCGCCGAGAGCTGCACCGGCGGCCTGATCGCCGCAGCCTGCACCGACCTGGCCGGCTCCAGCGTCTGGTTTGAACGCGGCTTTGTCACCTACTCCAACGCGGCCAAAACTGAACTGCTGGGTGTGGACGCGCAACTGTTTGCGACCGAAGGCGCAGTCAGCGAGGCAGTGGCCCGCGCCATGGCCAAAGGCGCCTTGCGGCATTCGCAGGCCCAGGTGGCACTGGCTGTTACCGGCGTCGCTGGCCCGGGCGGCGGCAGCGCCGACAAGCCGGTTGGCACGGTATGGCTGGCCTGGGCCACGCCTGCCGGCACCACAGCCAGCCGCTGCTGGTTTCCGGGTCCGCGCAGCGCGGTGCGCAAAGCCACCGTACGCCACGCCCTGCAACAGATGCTGCAACTGCTGCAGGCCTGACCCAACAGCCGGCGCTAGCAGCGCCGTTGGCGCCAGGCGCCGCTAATGCATCGTTGCGGCAGCGTTTTCGGCCGCACTTTGGGCCGCCAGCCGGGACTGGCGAATCCAGTGGTCAAAAGTTTTCTGGTGGCGGCGAATCCAGGCATCGGTATGGCGTTCGATATCGCGCTGCGTGTTCTCGCCTTGTCGCATGCGTGCGTTCTGGGCGCTGATGTCGCCCACCGGCAAAACCATCAGTTCAAACAGTTTGCCGGCCGCCGGATTTTGCTCAACAAACTTGCGGTTGGCGACAATCCGCTGGGTATTGGTTACGAAGCCATAATTTTTTCCATTCGGCAGCTGGGTATCCAGATGCGACTGCGCACCAGGCAGTGACGAAAACGGAACTTCCAGCCAAACCACTTCCTTGCCGGGCCGCAGTACCGCGCTGACCCAAAATGGCGCCCAGGCGTAGTACAGCACCGGCCGCCCCTGGCGAAAGCGCGCAATGGTGTCCGCCAGCAAGGCCGCATAGGTGCCTTGCACATGGCGCACGGTATCACGCAGCCCGTAGGCCGTGAGCTGGTGCTCAATCGCCGCTTCGCAGCCCCAGCCTGGATTGCAACCCACCAGCTCGGCCTTGCCGTCGCCGGTGGCATCAAACAAGCGGGCGATTTTGGGATCTTTCAGTTGCGAAATATTTGTAATCCGGTACTTGTCTGCCGTCTTCTTGTCGATCAGATAGCCCTGTATGGCATTGCCAGAATACGCGCCCCGGCGTACCAGCTTGGCATCGCCGCCGGCGTTGTTGTAGAAATCGGCGTGCAGCGGGTCCCAGTGGTCGGCCAGAAAGGTAGCATCGCCGTTGGCCACCGCCACATGCCCTGTGGCGGCTTCAATTTCCTTGATCGGTTCAACCTCAAAGCCCAGTTTTTGCAGCGCCCGCGCCACCAGCAAGGTCTGGAATATTTCTTCTGGAATGCTACTTTGTATCGGTTGCACTTTGACACCGAGACCGGGCAGCGCAGCCCCGCCCAGCGTGTCTGCGGCAGGAACCGCCGCACCCTGCGTCAGCAGGCAAGCCGCGAGAAGCCAGCGCACCATGGATTCAAGCCGCATGGACATCATGCGAGCGACTCCTGGATTTTGTGTAATACATGGACATTGGCGCTGGCGCCACCCCGCCGGCGGCGAAGCGACGCAGGCGAACATAGAGGCACCATAGCAGCCCCAGCGGACCACCATGCCACCACCGCCGCACGCCACGTTGCGACTGGCCCATGGCCTGGGTAATGCGGTCCAGCGAAATGGCCAGCAGCACAATGCCCAAGCCCCCAACCGCCGCCAGCCCCATGTCGAGCCGGCCAATGCCACGCAACACCATTTGTCCCAGCCCCCCCACAGCGATCATGGACGCGATCACCACCATCGACAACGACAGCATCAGGGTTTGATTCACGCCAGCCATGATGGACGGCAGCGCCAACGGCAACTGCAAGCGCCGCAGCATCTGCCAGGGCGAGGCGCCATACGCACGCGCCGCCTCGATCAGGTCGGGCCGCACCTGGCGTATGCCCAGGCTGGTCAGGCGCACCAGCGGCACCACGGCGAACACGATAGTGACCACCACACCGGGCACGTTGCCAATGCCAAACAACATTACCACCGGCACCAAATAGACAAACGCCGGCGTGGTTTGCATAGCATCGAGCACGGGCCGCAGCAGGCGTTCGGCGCGCTCACTGCGGGCCAGAAAAATGCCCAACGGCAAGCCCAGCAGCAAGCAAAAAACCAGCGAAGTCAGCACCAGTGACAAGGTCACCATGGCGTCGGCCCAGATGCCCAATACAACAATCAGCAACAGCGACGCCAGCGTTCCACCCGCCACCCAGGCACCAGCCAGCTGCCAGGCCAGCAAGGAGAACAGCAGCACCGCCGCCAGCGCCGGCAGGCCTTGCAGCGTGGCCTGGACCCAGACCAGGGTGCTGTCAACGGGCGCGCGCACGGACTGAAACAGCGGACGGAAATGCAGCACAAACCAGCCCAGCCCCTCGTTGATCCAGGATTGCACCGGCAGCGAACCCTGCCACCAGTGCAGCAGCGGCACTGTACTCTCTGCCGCCTCCTGGGCCGCACCGGGATGGAGCCAGTCTGCCGTGGCGGCATCGGCGTGCCCGGCGCCGTCCCAGGGCGAGTCGGTCGATGCCGATGTGGGATCGCTCGCAATGTGTATCTTGGTCATGGGTAGTCCCTTCAGATTCAGGTGGTCCGCTGCGCCGGTGTCTCGCGGTCCAGAAATTTCAACAGGGTGGTTTTGCTGATGGCACCACAGAAACGCCCACCGGGCTCGACCACCGGCACGGCATACGGCGCATGTGCCACCTGTCCATACAGGTTGTTCACAGACGCGTCACTGTCAATGGTTTGCACCTCGGGCACAAACGCATGCGCCAGGCCGATAGGCTCGCTGTGGCCATGCAGCGCGGCGCGCAGCAACTCGACCGACACCACGCCCAGGTACTGCTGCGCCGGACTGACCACATAGGCATACTCGCGGTCGGTTTCCTCCAGCATCTTGAGTGCTGCGCGCGCACCGCGATGGGCATGTTCGGACACCACCACCTGGGTCTTGCGGGCAATGTCCAGCGCCTTGAACACCGCCGCCGCATCGACACCATGGATGAAACTGCGCACGTAATCGTTGGCCGGATTGCGCAAAATTTCGTCCGGCGTTCCCAGCTGCGCCACCCGGCCATCTTTCATGATGGCGATGCGATCGCCAATGCGCATGGCTTCGTCCAGACTATGGGAAACAAATACCACGGTGCGCCGCTTGACCTGCTGCAGGCGCAACAACTCCGACTGCATTTCGGTTCGGATAATCGGGTCGAGCGCCGAGAACGCCTCGTCCATCAGCAATATCGCCGGATCGGACGCCAGCGCACGGGCCAGACCGACGCGCTGCTGCATGCCGCCCGAAAGCTGGTCCGGATAGCTTGCCTCCAGGCCGGCCAGGCCGACCTTGTCCAGCGCCTCGGCGGCCAGGGTTCGGCGCTGCAGGCGCTCCACTCCGGCCAGCTCCAGCCCGAATGCGGTATTGTCGAGTACCGTCATGTGCGGCATCAGCGCAAACGACTGGAACACCATGCTGATGTCCCGGCGCCGCAAGGTGCGCAGCTGCGCCACCGACAAGCCGTTGAGGTCGACACCGTCGACCAAAATGCGGCCCTCGGTGGGCTTGATCAAGAGGTTCAGCATGCGCAGCAGGGTGGATTTGCCAGAACCCGACAGGCCCATGAGCACAAACACCTCTCCCGCCTCAATGCGGAAGTTGGCGTCAAAGACGCCAATGGAACTGCCGGTGCGCGCCAGCACCTCTTGCTTGTCCAGGCCGTGCCGGAAAAGCCCAAGCGCGATGTCAGGATGGTTACCGAAAACCTTGCAGACGTTTTCGATGTGGATTTCTTTAGCCATGGGGCACTCCTGTTGAGGGGGTGCAATGAATTCAAAGCGCCGTCACAAAGATGAAGACTGACGCGATAGAAACGCCCTTTAAGCGCCCGCTGGTTTGCGGTAACTACAAAGGCGCCTCAGATCGGCATCGGCCGGGGGGGCAGTGTCACGTTTAAAAAATTCAAAGTCAAAGGCTAGGGCCTTATCCAAGGCAGGACAAAGCCGCGCCAGCCCCACGCTGGCGCAGTTGGCACGACGCGCTCAGGCGCCGTGGCACTTCTTGTATTTTTTGCCGCTACCGCAGTGGCAAGGATCGTTGCGACCGGGTTCTGCGGTACGGTGCAAGGTGGCCACGCGTGGGCCAATCTGGCGCCACAGGGCACGCAAGTCGTACACCGCCCACACCGCATCGGCAAAGGCATTGAAGCGCTTGACGCTGACGCTGGGCGGGCCAGCTTCGTCAAACACCGCCAGTGTCGGCACATCGGTGTCGTCTTCGCTCAGGGCCACCATGCACTCCAGCGCGGCGTCCAGCAATTTGCGCGCTTCCTTGTCGCGTGGCGGCTGCCATTCGTCAGGCCAGTTTTCCACCGCGTACATAAAGCCGACCGCCCAGACCTGGGCAAACGCCGGCAGGTTTTCGTCCTGCATGCTGGCGCGCTCGGCTTCCGGCAAGGCCGCCACGGCACCGCGCATGTCCATCACTTCCGGATGGAAGGCGCGCTCGTCATCAAGGCTTTGCACCTCGACATCCAAGGCACTTTCAATTTCCTGCCAGCGCCGCTGCCACAGCTGCAGAAAGCGCGCCTGCTGGGCCGCGTCGGCAAAGGCACCCCAGGCCGGGGCAGCGCCGTCTTCGCTGTCGCCGGTATCGAGCAACACCGGGAAGTACTCGTCTTCGGCGATGGCGCGGCGGCTAACGATCAGCGCAGCCATGAAACCTTCGCAAAACTCCCACTGCGGGGTTTCTTCAAATCGTTGCCGCATGTCGTCAAGAATCGCGTCGATGGCATCAAAGTCTTCGGGACTGAGTGCCAATGATTCTGTGTCTGCGGAAGACAAAGCTGCGGAAGTGGAAGAGTTTTCAGTCATGGGCTGGGCAAAACATAGAGTGGCTGCTATTGTCTCGCGGATTAGGGAGACTGCATGCTTGACTTTTTGAACCGTTTTTTTCCGATCCGCTATACCGCCTTCGGCCTGAGTTGCCTGGGCCTGCCGCTCAGCCTGTTCGCATGGGTGGCGTTCGGTAGCGGCGGCGGCGCCTTTCTGCTGTGCCTGGCGCTGGTCGGACTGGGCAGCTACGATTTGCGCCAGCAAAAGCGCGCCATTCTGCGCAGCTACCCGATCATCGGCCACATCCGCTTCGCACTGGAATATGTGCGCCCCGAAATCCGCCAGTACTTCATTGAAAGCGACAGCGAAGCAGCGCCCTTCTCCCGTGCGCAGCGTTCGCTGGTGTACCAGCGTGCCAAAGGCGAAGCCGACAAGCGCCCCTTCGGCACCCAGTGCAATGTGCTCGCCGAAGGCTACGAATGGATCAACCACTCAATTACGCCCAGCAAGCTGCACTCCAGCGACTTTCGCATCACCATCGGTGCCGACCGCGCGCAGCCCTACAGCGCCAGCGTGTTCAATATTTCCGCCATGAGTTTCGGCGCCCTCAGCGCCAACGCCATCCTGGCACTCAATGCCGGCGCCCGGCGCGGCGGTTTTGCCCATGACACCGGCGAAGGTTCCATCTCGCAGCACCACCGCGTGCACGGTGGCGATCTGGTCTGGGAAATTGCCTCCGGCTACTTCGGCTGCCGCAACGACGACGGCACGTTCAACGCCGACAAGTTTGCTGCCAATGCCTGCGACCCGCAGGTGAAGATGATTGAAATCAAGCTCAGCCAGGGCGCCAAACCCGGCCACGGCGGCCTGTTGCCGGGCGCCAAAGTCAGCGCTGAAATTGCCGCAGCACGCGGCGTTCCGGTCGGCGTCGACTGCGTTTCACCAGCCGCGCACAGCGCCTTTTCAACACCGCTGGAAATGATGCATTTCATCGAACGTCTGCGCCAGCTCAGCGGCGGCAAACCGACCGGTTTCAAACTCTGTATCGGCCACCCCTGGGAGTGGTTTGCCATCGTCAAGGCGATGTTGCAGACCGGCATCCACCCCGACTTCATCGTGGTTGACGGTGCCGAAGGCGGCACCGGAGCGGCACCGGTGGAGTTCACCGACCATGTCGGCGCACCACTGCAAGAAGGTTTGCTGCTGGTACACAACACCTTGCGCGGCGTCGGCCTGCGCGGGCAAATCAAGATCGGCGCAGCGGGCAAAGTAGTCAGCGGCTTTGACATTGCGCGCCTGATGGCGCTGGGGGCCGACTGGTGCAACAGTGCCCGCGGTTTCATGTTTGCGCTCGGCTGCCTGCAGGCGCAGACCTGCCATACCGGGCAGTGCCCGACCGGCGTGACGACCCAGGACCGGTTGCGCCAGCAGGCGCTGGTCGTGCCCGACAAGGCGACCCGGGTCTACAACTTTCACCAGGAAACCCTGCACGCGCTGATGGAGCTGGTGCAGGCCGCCGGACTGAAGCACCCCAACCAGATCACTCCGCACCACATCGTGCGCCGCAGTAGTGACCAGCGGGTGCGCTCGCTGGCCCAGCTGATCCTGACCCAGTTGCCGGACCGGGCCTTGCTGGACAGCGACCTGGAGTCGCTACCGCCAATCTACCGCATGCTCTGGCCACGCGCCAGCGCCAGCAGCTTTGTGCTGCAGCAGGCCGACCCTCTGGTGCTCAATGCCTAAAGCACGCTCGGGCGCAGCGCGGCCCAGTTGCTGCCGGTATGCACTCCATGCAAACGCATGCGCTTGGCCATGCACAGCACCGCCTTGTCCTTGCTCAGCAACAGCGCCTGGTGTGTCACCGCCAGGTCTATGAATTTCTGGTCGTCCGGGTCCTTGCAGGTCAGCGCCACCTTGGCTGGCACCGCTTGCAGCTGCACCCGGGCATCAAAGGCGTCCAGCACCTGCGCTGGCCGAATCGCGCCGAACGCCATGCGGGCAATCAAATGCGGATAAGTAAGCACACGCTCCAGTTCGTCACGCATGGCCTGTGTAGCGATCCAGCAAAGGGTTTCTTGCTGTAGGTCTTGGCGCAGCAGCTCCGTCGCCGGATCGCTGAACAGCCACAGGTCGAGCACGATATTGGTGTCGAGAACGGCGCTTATGGCCATCAGTCCGGCGTCCCGGCGGCGCTGCCATTTTTGTCCTTGGCCATGCGCCCGGCCACCATATCAAAGCGGAACAGACGGCACTCCAGCGGGCCGTTCCACATCGGCACACGGCGGGTTTCCTTCAGGCGCATCTTGCCTGGCAGTTTCAGGTCCGGCGTCAGCATCCAGGCAGTCCAGCCCGAAAAGTGTTTCTTCCAGTGGCTCGCCAGTTGCAGGAAAAAGGCGCCGCCGTCCTCGGTTTGTGCCAATTCGCGCGCACCAAAACGGGCCTGAACCCCTTCGCCGGCAACACCGCCAATGCCAATGCGCTCACCATAGGGCGGATTCAACACCATCACCCCCGGACCGTCCAGGGGCGGCATGCGCTGTAGCGCGTCGCCACCGCGGAAGTCGATCACATCGCCGACGCCGGCACGCACTGCATTGCGTTGCGCAAAGTCGACCATGCGGTGCGACACATCGCTGCCAAAAATCAGGCTGGGCTGGCCGGCTTCGGGCTTCACCACGGCGGCCTCGGCTTCGTCCTTGATGGCCTGCCAGACGTGCGGCTGGAACGGCACATATTTTTCAAAGGCAAATCGGCGCAGCGAACCGGCGGCGATGTTGCAGGCAATCTGTGCCGCTTCAATCGCAATCGTTCCGCTGCCGCAACAGGGGTCGTACAGCGGCAGCAAATTGCCTTCGCTGTCACCGGCGGCCCAGCCACTGGCGGCGATCATGGCGGCGGCCAGGGTTTCTTTCAGCGGGGCGTCGCCCTTGTCTTCACGCCAGCCGCGCTTGAACAGCGGCTCACCCGAAGTATCTATATAGAGCGTGCAGTGGTCGGTGGTCAGGTGGGCGTAGATGCGCACGTCCGGCCACTGGGTGTTGACGTCCGGACGCACGCCATGGGCGCGGTCACGGAAACGGTCGCACACCGCGTCCTTGATTTTCAGGGCGGCAAAATTCAGGCTGGTCAGCGGGCTGTGTTGCGCCGTGATTTCGACCTTGATGCTTTGCTTGGTGGTAAACCAGATTTCCCAGGCCACCTCAAAGGCAGCCCGGTACAGGTCCTGCTCGCTACGGTATTCGGTATGCGACAGCTGCACCAGCACGCGCTGCGCCAGCCGGCAATGCAGGTTGAGCAACAGCACGGCACGCCAGGAACCATTCAGCATGACCCCGCCGCGCTGCTTGTACACCGCCTGTGGCGGCAGGTCGGTAATGGTCTGGACTTCACCCAGCAGGTAGTCTTCCACCCCGGCTGCGCAGGGCAGGAAAATTTGCAGTTGGTTCATAGCGCCTTGCGTAGAGAGGCGGGGGCAATTTTCAGACCCTCGCGGTATTTGGCCACGGTGCGGCGCGCGCACTCGATGCCTTGCTCCTTGAGCATTTCCGAAATCTGGTTGTCCGACAGCGGCTTTTTATCGCTTTCGGCGCTGATGAACTGCTTGATCAGTGCCCGCACCGCGGTACTGGAAGCGTTACCGCCCGACTCGGTGCCCAGGCCGGAGCCGAAAAAGTATTTCAGCTCAAAGGTGCCAAACGGCGTGGCCATGTATTTGGCACTGGTGACGCGGCTGATGGTCGACTCATGCAGACCGAGTTCATCGGCAATTTCGCGCAGTACCAGCGGGCGCATGGCCAGTTCACCATGCTGGAAAAAGCTCTTCTGGCGTTCGACGATGGCGGTACTGACGCGCAGGATGGTGTCAAAGCGTTGCTGGATATTTTTGATGAACCAGCGCGCCTCCTGCAGCCGCTGCTGCAGCGCGGCGTGCCCGCCACTTTCCTTGCCGCCGCGGTGGTTGCGCAGCACATTGGCATAAATGTCATGCACGCGCAGGCGCGGCATAACTTCCGGATTCAGCATCACGCGGAACTTCATCTGGGCATTTTTGGCATTGGCGGCAAGCGGCACCACCAGCACATCCGGCACCACAATATTGCGCTCCACATCAACAAAGCGCCGCCCCGGTTTGGGCTCCAGGCGGCCAATGCATGCAATCGCCTCGCGCACCAGGGCATCGCTACCGACACCGAGCTGAACCATGCGCTTGATGTCACGCCGTGCCAGCAACTCCATCGGCTGGGCACAAATCCGCAACGCCACTTCCAGCAGTTCGTACTGAATGTCTTCCTCCACCGGGCAATCGCGCAACTGCGCGCGCAACTGCAGCTGCAGACATTCCGCCAGATTGCGCGCCCCGACCCCGACCGGCTCCAGGCTGTGCAACAGCCCCAGGGCCACGGAAAAATGGTGCACCAGCTGGTCCAGCGCCTCTTCATCCGCCGGATTCAGGGTCCGTGCCAGCTCGGGCAGCGATTCCTCCAGATAGCCATCGTCATTCAGCGACTCGATCAGAAAACGCAGTGCCGCACTGTCCTCGGGACTCAGGCGCAGCGCCAGCGCCTGGCGGTGCAAAAACGACGGCAGGCTTTCCTGGGAACGGGCCAGTTCGGTGGCGTCGGTGTTTTCATCGTCCTGCAGATTGTTGGCGCGGGCCTTGGCCTCGATGCCCCACTCGCCATCATCCGGCGCCATTTCGGTGGAGCCGTCGCCGTCCCAGTCCGGGCCGTCGTCGGCGGTCAGCGGCGTGCGTTCATCTTCGTAGCTGTTGTCACTGGCGCTGGTGCTGGTGCTGCTGTGCTCGACATTGCTGACAGCAAACTCCTGCTCGCGGTCACCGCTGCTGACCGGCGTATCGGCCTGCGCCAGACCAAATTCTTCACGCTCGGCCTGCTCGTCACTGCGCTCCAGAAACGGGTTTTCGTCCAGCATCTGCTCGACTTCCTGGCCCAATTCCAGAGTCGACAATTGCAACAGACGGATTGACTGCTGCAGTTGCGGCGTGAGGGCCAGGTGTTGCGACACCCGTAAGGACAGACCCTGCTTCATTACATCTTGAAGTTTTCACCCAGGTACACGCGGCGCACCTCGGCGTTGTTGACGATTTCTGCCGGCGTGCCCTGCGCCAGCACCCGACCATCGCTGATGATGTAAGCGTGGTCGCAAATGCCCAGGGTTTCGCGCACATTGTGGTCGGTAATCAGGACCCCGATGCCGCGCCCCTTAAGAAAGTTGATGATGCGCTGGATTTCGATCACCGCAATCGGGTCAATACCGGCAAACGGCTCGTCCAGCAAAATGAAGCGCGGACGCGTCGCCAGTGCGCGGGCAATTTCCACCCGGCGCCGCTCACCACCGGACAATGCCAGTGCCGGCGATTCGCGCAGATGCTCCACCCGCAGCTCGCGCAACAGATCGGTCAAGCGGGTTTCGATTTCGGCACTTTCCAATGGTTGGCCCTTGTCATCGCGCTGCAACTCCAGCACGGCGCGCACATTGTCTTCAGCATTGAGCTTGCGAAAAATCGAGGCTTCCTGCGGCAGGTAGCCCAGACCCATGCGGGCACGGCGGTGAATCGGCATGTGTTCGATCGACTC
This sequence comes from uncultured beta proteobacterium, assembly GCA_903897925.1. Taxonomy (GTDB): domain Bacteria; phylum Pseudomonadota; class Gammaproteobacteria; order Burkholderiales; family Burkholderiaceae_C; genus Allorhodoferax. Next base: position 13,579 of record CAIUDG010000171.1, read on the forward strand.
GCCATCAATCGTAATGTCCCCCGCGCTGGCACGCAGCAGGCCAACAATCATGTAAAACGAGGTGGTTTTTCCGGCGCCATTGGGGCCCAGCAAGCCGACCACTTCACCGGTGCGCACAGCCAGCGAAACATCCTTCACCACCTGGCGCTTGCCGTAATATTTCTGCAAATGCCGGGCTTCCAGCTTGCCTGCGACAAAATCACTCACGGGGCCGCTCCCGCGGCCGCGCCGGCAGCACGCGGCGCCTTGGTGGCAGGCGCCGAACTGGCTTGCTCAGGCTTTGGCGTCAGGGTCACACGCACCCGGCCGCCGGTGCCGGAACCCGGCGCCCCGGCATTGCCATCCACCATAAACATGTCCGTCAGATTGGCATACACAATAGTGCCGCCGGTGATTTCGTCGGCCAGCACATTGCCGCGAAAACGGCGCAGCTGGGCCTTGTTGCTGAAGGTCACGGTATCGGCTTTGCCGTCGTAGGTGATGGTTTCGGCCTCGCCTTCAATGAACTCTTCCTGGGCTTCGCGCTTCTGGCGGTAGAACGCCGGCTGCTCCGCACTGCCAGTGACCCGGCCAAACTGGTAGCCGTCGGGGTCTTGCCGCACTTCCAGCTGTGCACCACGGATCACGATCGAGCCCTTGGTCAGCTGCACCTTTCCGGTGAACACACTGACCTGGCGCACGTCGTCATAACGCAGCGCGTCGGCCTCAATGTTCATCGGTTTGCTGCGATCGGCTTTTTCAGCCCGTGCCGGGGCCGAGAGGCCCAGCACCAGTGCCAGCAGAAACAGCGGAAAGGAAAAATTTTTCATAAAGGCACGAAACTTGCAAACACGCGCTGAGGGCATTGTACCGAGCGCATGGCATGTTTTATGCCTTATGAGGGCGATGGCGTAAAGAATTACGCGTCCGGGCTATTTGCTGCGGCGCGCCAAAGCCACCAAAAACTCGGTGACCTTGAGCGACTGGTCCATGCCCTTGGCAATCGTGCCGTCGGTATAAAAGCGACCGGCCACGCCCAGGGTGGGCACGCCTTCGAGCTTGTAGGCATTTTGCAGCTGGGTCGCTTTGGCGGCCTTGGTGCTGACGCCAAAGGAGTTGAACTGGTCCAGGAACTTGGCCTTGTCCACGCCCTGTGCGGCGACCCAGTCGGCAATCGCCGGCCCCTTGGACAGGTCGTGCTTCTCGACGTGGATGGCGTTGAACACCTTGGCATGCAGTTTTTCCACCAGGCCCATGGCCTCCAGCGCAAAGTACAGCTTTTGCTGCGGGGCAAAATCTTCGCGGAAGGCCACCGGCGCGCGGCGGAACGCAACGTCCTTGGGCAGCTGCTTGACCCAGGCCGACAGCTTGGGCTCAAACGCCGCGCAATGCGGGCAGTTGTACCAAAAGAACTCCACCACTTCGATCTTGCCTGCCGGCGCCTCAATCGGCGCGCGCGGCTCCACTGGCATATAGTCTTCACCCGCCACCGGTTGTGCGGTGTCGGCGTGTGCCACCTTGGTCCACAGTGCGGGAGCCAGCACCACCGGTGCTGCGCTTACAAATTCACGACGTTTCATCATTTTTCCGATCCAACAGGTTTGCCCATAGCGACGCGGCGAGCATCTTACATTCCTTAGCGCAGCGCGCGCAGCAAGGTGCTTTCCAGGCCGCTCTTGTCCAGCTTGTCCTTGGCCGCCTTGCCCTCTTCTTCGGTGTCATATGGGCCCTTGCGGACGCGATAGACGGTCCGACCCGACTGTTCCACCTGGAACAACTTGGTCTCAACGCCGCTCAGAGACAGTTTGGCACGCTGGCTTTCCGCATCCTCCTGGGTATGAAACGCGCCCAGCTGCACCCAATAAACAAAACGGCCGGTGTCGCTGCTGCCGGCCTTGGCCTTGGCCAAGTCACCCAGCGGATCGGCCGACTTGGCTTCGTCTTTCTTGCTATCGGCGGGCTTTTTGTCTTCTGACTTCTTGTCATCGGCTTTTTTGTCGTCGGCCTTCTTGTCATCCGCCTTAGCCGCGGGCACTGGCGCCGCCGCCACTGCCGGCGCAGTCGGCGCTGCAGGCGCAACGGCAGCCGAAGCCGGCGCTTGCGCCGCTTTGGCCGGGTTTTTTCCGTACAGGGCGGCGTTCGGGTCCCAGTCCTTGTTCTTCTTGGCCTCTTCCACATCCTGGTCGGCAGTACGGCTCTGGCCCTTGTTCATGAACGGCACCGGCACTTTGGTGACATACACCGCCACCGCCAACGCTGCCCCGAGCCCCACCAGCACTCCAATGATGAACCCCAGAATGGTTCCGCCGAACTGTCGCTTCATGCTGTTCTACCCTGATTTGGTTACATTTTTTGCGGGGCACTGACGCCCAGCACCGCCAGGCCATTGTGCAATACCTGCGCCGTGGCGGCCACCAAAGCCAGTCGCGCCAGTTTCACTGCCTCGTCATCCACCAGAATGCGCTCGGCATCGTAGTAGCTGTGGTAACAGGCCGCCAGCTCACGCAGATAGAAGGTGACGTCGTGCGGTGCAAATGTGACCGCCGCCGAGCTCAGCATTTCCGGGTACTTGGCCAGCAGCAACATCAGGGCCTGGGCTTGCGGGCTGCTCAGGGCCGACAAATCGACGTCCGACAAGCTGGCGCGCGCGCCGCCCCAGCTGGCCAGCACCGAACAGATGCGGGCGTGGGCGTACTGAACGTAATACACCGGGTTGTCGTTGTTTTTGGCCACCGCCAAGTCAACGTCGAAGGTGTATTCGGTATCCGGTTTGCGGCTGAGCAGGAAGAAACGCACCGCGTCCTTGCTGGTCCATTCGATCAGGTCCCGCAAGGTCACATAACTGCCGGCGCGCTTGGATATCTTGACTTCCTCGCCACCGCGCACCACCCGCACCATGGTGTGCAACACATAGTCCGGAAAGCCCTGGGGAATGCCGACATTGGCGGCCTGCAGACCGGCGCGCACGCGGGCAATGGTGCCGTGGTGGTCGGTGCCCTGGATATTCACCACCTTGGTGAAACCACGCTCCCACTTGGCGATGTGGTAAGCCACGTCCGGCACAAAGTAGGTGTAGCTGCCATCGCCCTTGCGCATGACCCGGTCTTTGTCGTCACCGTATTCGGTGGAACGCAGCCACAGCGCCCCATCTTTCTCATAGGTTTTGCCCTCGGCCTGCAGGCGCTGCACCGTGGCGTCCACACGACCGCTGGTGTACAGGCTGCTTTCCAGGTAATAGTTGTCAAACTTGACGGCAAAGGCCTGCAAGTCCAGGTCTTGCTCACGGCGCAGATAGGCCACGGCAAACTGGCGCATGCCATCCAGATCATTTACGTCACCGCTGCCGGTGAACTCGCGGTCGTCTGACTTGACGGTCTTGCAGGCCAGAAAGTCGGCCGCAATATCGGCAATGTAATCACCGTTGTAGGCAGCGGCGTTTTCGCCGCTGGGCCACTGGGCATCGCCCGGCTTGAAGCCCTGGGCGCGCAGCTGGGTGCTGCTGGCCAGCGTGCCAATTTGCACCCCGGCGTCGTTGTAATAGAACTCGCGGTAAACCTCCCAGCCCTGGGTCTGGTACAGGTTGCACAAGGCGTCGCCGAGCGCTGCCTGGCGACCGTGGCCGACGTGCAGCGGGCCGGTCGGATTGGCCGAGACGAACTCCACAAGCAGGCGTTCGCCGCTGCGGCTGCGCTCACCATAGGCCGCGCCCTGGGCCAGGATGGAGCGCACCACTTGCTGCTTGGCGGCCGGTTTGAGGCGGATATTGATAAAGCCCGGGCCGGCAATTTCCAAGGCATCGACCCATTGGACAAAGGCTGCCTGCTGGCGCAGATCGTCGCAGATGCGTTCGGCCAGTTGGCGCGGATTGAGTTTCAGGGGTTTGGCCAGCTGCATTGCCGCGGTGGTCGCAAGATCGCCGTGGGCGGCAACTTTGGGGGATTCGAACGAGGCTTTGGCGGCGGAACCGGCGCAGATATTTTCCAGGACGACGGCCAGCGCCACCAGGAGTTCATTTTTTACAGACAACATGGGCGCGATTTTATGCTGCCTGCCAGAACCAGGCGAATTGGCGCTGCGGACAATGTGCGGGCCGTGTCGACGGCGCTCGGGCCAACAATGCCGACGGGACTATTGTTACTTTACCGAGGAATGCAGATGCGAAAATTTTTGACGCTTGGAATGGTGGGTTGTGCGCTGGCGCTAGGGGCTGTGCCGGGGGCTGTGATGGCGGCGGCGCAGGGTGGCGAGCGGGAGGGTTCCGCGCCGGAGGAGAAGAAAATCACGCAGCAGGAAAGGATGAAGCGCTGTAATGCGGAGGCCAAAACCAAGGGTCTCAAGGGCGATGAACGCAAGGCTTTCATGAAGGACTGTCTGAGTACCAAGCGTTAACGCTTGGTTGGGGTGTCGGGTGCGCCCCAGTTCAGCCCGGCCTTGGCAGAGCCGGGCTTTTTTGTTTTGCAGGGGATATTCCTTTGGCTTTCCAGGGTGTTGGTTTGCGGTGCCTTGCTTGCCTGCTTTTGTCCTTTTTCTCCTGCTTTGCTGGCGTTCGCTGCGTTGTGCGCCTGCTTTTTCCCTTTTCCTCCTGCTCTATTGGCGTTCGTTGCGTTGCGCGCCTGCTTTTTTCCTTTTCCTCCTGCTTTGTTGGCGTTCGTTGCGTTGTGCGCCTGCTTTTTTCCTTTTCCTCCTGCTTTGTTGGCGTTCGTTGCGTTGCGCGCCTGCGGGTGGGCAGGGGCTGACGAAGTGGGTGTACGTTCTCCGGCCTCGGGTCGCCGGGGTCTGCTTCCGGTGCGCTAGCACCCCCGCACAAATACCGCTATCGGCACACCGCCTCTGTACAGCGGCGAATCC
>CAIUDG010000172.1 GCA_903897925.1 uncultured beta proteobacterium
GACTTGTCGGTGGATTCACGCACTGACTGGATCGTCGTATTTTTGGCGTTGAAGGTTTGCTCCAGCCAGCCTTTCTGATAGGCAATACCCAGTCCTGTGGGAACCGGACAACGGGTGTACCAGAGGGTGTCGAGTGCTTGTGTCATGGGGTCTCCAGAGAATGAAATTGAGAAGCTCGGAACCCCCTGTTTGCAAATTAAATGCCAACCCTCTCAGGACGATTTCGCTTGGTTTTCCGTGCCAACTGTTGTGATCTCCATGCTAAAAAGTCATGCGTGCTGCGAACCAGACAGTGCCCGTGTTGCTGCATCAGCAGCGCGCCACAGACGCCCCTTCAAAGCGCCAGACGGCGGGCCCACTCGGCGCCATCCCACTGCACACGCTCGGGCACCTGGGTCACTGGCTCCAGCCCCTCTTCGATCTGCACGAAGTCGGCATGCAGTCCGTCGCGGATGGCGACAAAGTCGGACTTGCCACGCTGGCGCGGATGCGCAATCGGCACATTCTGAATACGGCGTATGCGCCCCGGACGCGATTCCATCACCACGATGCGGTCCGCCAGATAAACCGCCTCGTCAATGTCATGGGTGACCATCACCATGGTGATGCCCTCGTCTTGCCACAAGCGGCGCAGTTCCTGTTGCATCCGCAAACGGGTCAGCGCGTCCAGCGCGCCCAGTGGCTCGTCGAGCAACAGCACATCGGGTCGCGACACCAGCGCACGTGCAATCGCAGCGCGCTGCGACATACCACCCGATAACTGGTGCGGATAGGCATGCTCAAATCCGTTCAAACCGACGCGATCAATTTCAGCGGCCACACGTTCCCGGCGCTCGGCCTGTGGAACCTCTGTATTGGTAAATGACAAGCTGACGTTTTGCTCCACGGTCAACCAGGGAAACAGGCGGTGATCCTGAAACACCAGACCACGGTGCAGGTCGGTACCCCGGATGGGTGTGCCGTCATGCAACAAGCGGCCTTCGTAATCGGTATCTAGCCCGGCAAGCAGGCGCAGCAAGGTGGACTTGCCGCAACCCGAGGCGCCCACAATCGCTACAAACTCGCCGGGTGCGACGCTGAAGGAAACATCGTCCAGCACGGGCAGCGTTTCGCCTTTGAGGTCAAACGATTTGCAGACGTTCTCTACCACCAGGCCGCCGGTGCGCTGGCGCGTATTGACACTGGCTGGCTTGGGTACAGCGGGACGTTCGAGGGAAATGACAGGTGCAGACATGGGCAGGAATCTCCTTGGCGCAAAGCACGGCGAATCAGTCGGAAACAGGGGAATTGACAGGGGTGGCGCGCACACCTGCAAAGGACTTGCGTAACACGGGATACAAAGCACGCCCGTGGTACAGCAGCCAGGCCGCGATCCAGGGCAAGGTGAGTATCAGGAACACCGGTTGCAGCCCGAGGCGGTCAGACAGTTGCCCCACGGTGAGCGCCCCCAGCGTGCCGCCGCCCATGCCCAAAAGCGTGAGGTGCGAGGACACCTTGGCCTTGTCCACGGGCGCCCGCGAGATGCGGTCCATATTGACCAGGTTGTTCACCCCTAAACCCAAACCCAGCAAGACCGAGGCGCCCAGGTACGCCACGCTAAAGGGAAACAAGCCCAGCGTCAGCAAGGCCAGGATCACCGCCAGATGGGCCGCGCCATACAAGCGATCACGCAGCGGACTGTGCACCACCACATTGCCCAGGCCAAACAGCACCAACACAAAGCTCAGGCCCTGCACCGCCATCAGCCAGACCGCGTGTTCCTTGGGCCATTGCAACACGCGCAATGCCAGCACAATGGAAAACACGCCCACGCTAGAAGCGGTAAAGCTGGCCAGCAGTTCAAACAGATAGGTCACGCGCACCTGTGACAGGCGCAGCAGTTCGCTCCAACTGCTGGCGTCGGCTGTGGCGCCACGCCGGGCTCCGGTGGTGGTAGGTAACACATTCCAGCCAATCACTGCCAGTAAAGCGAACATGAACGCAGACACCAGAAAGCCCGCATTCAGGCCCAGTTGCGCAATGGCATAGTTGCCCGTGAGCGGCCCCAAAAACTGAATGCCCAGCGTCAGCGTGCCCTTGTACCAGCCCGCCTTACCCTGCCCGATCTCGGGCAGGCGCACCAGAAACACCGTACTCATGGCCACCACGCGCAAGGAGATGCACAAGCCCACCAGAAACATTACCAGCGCCACCCACTGCCATTGCGGCAGCCAGGGCAACACGCAAAATATCAACGCCAGCGCAAGACTGACGCCGGCGTACAGAATCTTGGGGTTGCCACGCGACAAGATAAAGCCCGCCGGAATGGTGCCCAGCGCCATGGCAAAAGTCTCGGCACTGCTGATGGTGGCCAGTTGCAAATTGCTAACCTGCAAATGAATGCCAAGCAGCGTCGCCAATACTTTGTTCATGCCGATGGTCAAGCCTGACAACAAGGTCAACCCGACAAAGCCAATCAAAAAGGTGCGCACTTGCGCCGGTGAATGAAACTGCGCCATGCCCGCCTCAGACAGAACGCCCGCGCACCAACAGACGCGCCAGACAGTTGAACAACGCGTTCATGCTTTGCGCCATCAAGGCAATCAGCACCACCGCCAGCAACACCTGGTCCATCTGGCCGGTGACTTCCCCGTTTAACAACATGGCCCCCAGACCCGGTCCCGCAGAGAACAACAATTCGCCCCCCATGCAGGCCAGCCAGGAGAATGCCAGCGCATGCGAAATACCCGTCACGATGCTGGGCAAGGCGGCCGGCATCAGAACTTTAAAAAACGTTTGCATAGGGCCCAGCGTCAGGATGTGGCCCACCTCACGAAAGCGCGTCTCCACATGGCGGAGGCCTTCGCTAGTATTGAGCACTGCGGGATAAAACGCAGCCAACACCACCACCAGCAGCTTAGCGCTGTTGCCATTGCCCACCCACAGGCCTAGCAACGGAATCAGCCCGAGCAAAGGCACCTGGCGAATGCTGTGGTACAGAGGTCCGATCAATCGGTCGGCCGCCCGTGACTGTGCCATCAGCGTGCCCATGGCAATACCCAGAGACGCGCCGATCCCCAAACCGGCCAGGGTGCGCTCCAGGCTGGTATGCAGGTGCAGCCACAACTCACCGGACGCTAGCAGGCGCAACAGCGTATCGCCCATCGTTGAAAGTGACACGAACACGTAGGCCGCAGCGGCGCCCTGGCGCGACGCCCATTCCCAGGCCACCAGCAGGGCGAGTGGCAACAGCAGTCCTTTGGCCTTGTGCAGAACGGTTTGCAGTGCCATGGCCTAACTCCTTTTCCAGCGCATCAGATAGCGCTCAAGCATCCGAAAGCCCCGGTCCAGACTAAAGCCTATGACGCCGGTCAGCACCACGCCCAGCATCACGATATCGAGGCGAAACATTTGCCGGCCCAGCTCCATCATCTGGCCCAGACCCGACTCGGCGGCGAGCAACTCAGCGCCCACCAGCACCATCCAGGCCCGGCTCAGTGCAATGCGAACACCTGTCAGCGTGGCCGGAATGATGGACGGCAACACGATGCTGCGAATCACCTGCCAGCGCGAGAAACAGTAAATTTGTGCCACCTCCCGGTACCTTGGCGACAGCGTGCGCACCGCATCGTGCACCGCCAGCCCGACCACAAAAAAAGTGGCCTTGATGACGATGAACACCTTGAAGCTTTCGCCTATCCCGAACACCAAAATAAACAACGGAATCAGCGCCACCGTGGGCAATTGGCGCAACACATTGAACGTAGGTTCCACATAAGCGCGCAAGCCGGATGACAGGCCCAGCAACACACCAAACACCACGCCCGCAATGCTGCCAACGCCAAAGCCTACAAACAAGCGGTACAGGCTCACGCCCAGGTTGTCCCACAGTTCACCGCTTTGCGCCATCTCCCAGCCTGTGAGCAGCACCCGCAGTGGCGACACCAAAACCTGCTCCGGCATCCACTCCAGCCAGGTCGCTACCGACCACAGTGCCAGCAGCAAAAGCGACGACAGCCAGCCCGACCAGCGGCTGGCAAGCCAGCGCTCAACCAGGGGTTTACGTGCTGCGGCTGCGCCAGGTGCCTGGGCTAAAGCGCTACGCAAGGGCACTGCGCGCACCAAGGCCTGTGGCGCCGCCGAGGCCTGCACAGCTGCTGCGCCAGTCAGCGGAGGATAGGGGGATTGCAGAGCAGTACGCATGGCAAAAACAGAGCGGCTCAAGGCGTCCAGTAGTTGTTGATCTTGAGTTGCGCCAAAGCCTGCGTAACAAACTGGGGTGCAAACAGCGCATCCACATTCACCGGCTTGCTGATCAGGTTGGCACGTCGAGCGTACTCGGCCAGGTTGGCGTAGTGCTTGCGCACATCGGCGCGAAGCAACGGTGACCAGCGGTCTTTCCAGACTGTGGTGTCGTCTGCCAGATCGCGGCGCACCACGCTCTCGCTCTGCCCGGCTTCGGCTTCGTTCTTTATAAAACTTTCACGCCCACTCTCGCCCGACAACTTGTGATGTGCACGCACAAAAGCGGTTGCCACGAGTTGCGTGAGTTGCGGGTACTTGGCCACAAAGCCAGCGTCGCCCCACAACTCGGCTCGCATTTTCCAGTCTTGGGGCGGCTTTTTGCTGGACCAGATGATCTTTGCAACCTTCTTGTCCTCCAGCACAAAGGCATCATTCAGCGTGAAGAAGGCATCGGCGCCTCCGGTGGCCACCGCCGCCGCACCCGCTTGCGGATTGAGATTCAAGATTTTTACGTCCGCGCTGGTCAGGCCATTGGCCTCCAGCAGTTGCGCGAACTGGTACTCCCAGGGGCGCCCCCGGTGCAGCGCAATGCGCTTGCCCTTGAGGTCCTTGATAGACCGCGCGGTGGAATTGGCCGGCACCGCCATATAGGTATTGTTCAGACTGCCACCGGGCACGATGAGTTGGGTATGGATACCCGATGCGTTGGCAATCACCGAGGGCAGGTCGCCATAGGCGGCAAAGTCAATCGACTTGGCCGCAAAAGCTTCGTTCACCTGAACCGCCACCGAGTTCACCGTGGCCGGCACCCACTCCAGCTTCACCCCCAACTTGGCAAGCTCGGTTTCCAGCCATTGGTCTTCGATCACCATGAGTGTGGAACCGGTAAAGAAGGTTCTGCCGGCCGCACCCACCCGGGCCACTGTGGCAATGCGCAAAGTGGTCGGCAAGCCACTGTCTGCGGCCCAGGTCGATGGCAGCAAAAACATGAGTGCCATCAGGCACAGCACACGAAAAAGAAAGGGTTTGAGCAAGCAGGTCATGACAAGGAGAGGGTAAATGCGGTCGGAGTGTGCGAGTCGATAAAGGAGATACCGCAAAGCCCATGCCATGTGAAACAACATCCAAACCCGCTAATAACCGCCGAAACCCCGGCGCGCTGTTGCGTTAAACGAAACTGCTGTTGGCTGTGCAACAGCACGCCGCCATCGCGCTGTTGATGACGCAACAGGAGCGCTTCAGGCGGCCAACGCCTCCAACTCCGAATAGAGCAATAGGCTGATCGCCTGTGTCACGGCCACGTCGATCCGCGCCAGCGTGTGAACGCCTTCGGGTAATTGCAACTGATAGTTCACAAACTCGCTGTCGCGGGCATAAACCCCGGACGGCACCGTCACCGTTTCAAAAAAACTGGCCAGCGGGCGCAATTGGTGTTCCAGCACCAGTGCATGCCGGTCACTGCCACCCGTCGCCGCCAGCAGTGTCACCTTGCCGCGCAAGGCATTTGGGTCCAGCAAATCCAGAAAATGTTTGAACAGCCCGCTGTACGAACCTTTGTACACGGGAGAGGCAAGCACCAGTACATCAGCCTGGGCCAGCAACTGATGGGCACGCGTCACCGACGCCGGAATATTCTGGAACGACACGGAGTGGCCGAGTTCGCCTGCCAGTTCTGCGATGTCGATCACGTGGACCGAAGCTGGCCACTGCAGGGCCAAACGATGGGCCATGGTCTCCACCAGCGTGCGGGTACGGGAAGGGTTACTCAGACTGCCGGTCAGGGCGACAATTTTTTTCATGCGTTGAGGAAAACAGGTTGTTGTTGATGGATTGCACTAGCGCTTTCATACGCCTGGTACAGGCGCGCGTAGGCGCCGCCGCGGGCCAGCAGTTCGGCGTGCTTGCCGCTTTCGGCCAGCGTGCCGTCCCAGACCACGGCAATGCGGTCGGCATCGCGAATAGTGGACAAGCGGTGGGCAATGATGATGGCGGTGCGGCCTTCGCACAGCCGCCGAAAGGCAGTCTGAATACGTCGCTCGGTATGCAGGTCCACCGCCGAAGTGGCTTCGTCCAGCACCAACACGGCAGGGTTGGATAGGTAGGCGCGCACCAGGCACACCAGTTGGCGCTGGCCGTGGCTGAGGAAGCTGCCCAGGGGGCCCACCTCGGTGCCATAGCCGAGGGGCAGGCGCTCCAGCACTTCGTCCGCCCCCAAGGCGCGTGCAGCGGCCACCAGCGCATCGTCATCCGCCTGCGGCGCGGCCAGGCGCAGGTTGTCGAGCACGCTGCCGGCAAACAACACGTTGTCCTGCAGCACAATGCCTACCGCCTTGCGCAAGGTGTGCTGCGCGTAATGGCGCACGTCTTGTCCATCCACTTTGACACTGCCGCCCTGCACTTCGTACAAGCGCGTGAGCAGTTGCACCAGGGTGCTCTTGCCATGTCCGGTCGGACCCACAATGGCCAGCACCTGTCCAGCGGGAATGTGCAGGCTGAAGTCACGGATCACGGCATGCGCAGACTCCGGGTCATAGCGAAACTCCACGTTAGAAAACTCCACTTCACCACCGCGACTGTGCGCCGCCAGCGTTGGCGTGGCGGGCTGCCCCGGATCGACAATTTCCGGCTCTGTGTCAAGCAGCAAAAAGATGCGCTGCGCTGACGACGCCCCCGATGAGTAACGCTCAAACAGGTCATTGAGCTCCTGCAACGGCCCCAGGAACAACTGCACATAAAACAGACTCTGTGCCATCTGCCCCACGGTCATGCTGTGCTGGGCAATGCCCAGCGCACCGGCGTGCAACAGCAAACCCATGCCCACGGCACTGAGCACCTGAGTCAGGGGCAGGAACCAGCTGGCGCGAATGTTTCCACGCACCAGGGTGCGGTTGAAGTTCCACAGCAGTTCGCTGTATTGCCTTGCATTGGCATCCTCTGATCGGGTCTGCTGAATGATGCGCACGCCCGACACGGTTTCCACCAGATGCGCAGTGAAACGCGCACGCGCCTCCGCCACCCGGGCCCAGTTCTTCTGTGAGATACGTTTGAAGACCCAGGCAAAAAACAACAGCACCGGCACGATCAGCGCCAGCGAAAAAAACAAGGCCGGTGCGATCCACCACAAGGCAACGCCCGCCACAGCACAGCGCAACAGCGCCGACAACAGCTCGGGAGGACCTTGGATCAGCAATGGCTCCAGCGCATCCACGTCACGGTCCGCGCGCGAGATAATGCGCCCGGCCTTGGTCTGGTCAAAGTAACGCACGCTCAGGGACTGCACGTGGGCAAACACCCGTACCCGGATGTCGTTGAGGATGTGAATGGCGGCCGTGCCCGCGAGGTACTGCGAGGCGCCCGCAATCACAAAGCGCACCAGCCAGGTCAGCCCCAGCCCTAGCGCCATCCAGGCCACCAACGGGGTGTTGAGAACCACCCCGTTCGCGCTCCTGGAAAAGCCCGCGTCAATCACCTCGCGCAGAAACCAGGGCCGCGCAAAGATAGTGCCCACCAGTACAGACTCCAGCAACACCACTGCCAGCAGCTTGCCACGCACCGCATTCAGCAGCGGCAACAGGCGCCAGAACATATTGCGGTCCAGCGCCTTTTTGGCCAGCGCCTGTTCCAGCTCAATGTCATTCAGGGCCCCCTGCCCACGCATGTTAGTGGCCATGGTGCTCTCCCAGCAGATCGCGATAGTCGGTGTTGCTCTCCAGCAGGGCGGCATGCGTGCCTTCGGCCGCAATGCGGCCCTTGGACAGCATGGCAACCCGGTCGGCCAGCAACAAGGTCGACAACTTGCTGGCAATCAGCACCGTCGTCATGGGATGGCCGGACGCACAGCGCAAGTCGCGCAAGTGGTCCAGCACGTGGCGTTCGGTCAGCGCGTCGAGTGCACTGGTAGCGTCGTCCAACACCAAGATGGAAGGCCGGACCAATATCGCCCGCGCCAAGCAGATGCGTTGGCGCTGCCCGCCGGACAACGTAACACCCCGGTCCCCCATGCGGGTCTGCAGGCCTTCGGGCATGCGTTCGACAAAATCACGGGCGCTGGCGAACTCCAGCGCCTGCCAGACCTCTTCGTCCGTGGCAAGGGGGTTGCTCAACCGCAGATTGCTGGCCAGCGTATCGGAAAACAAAAAGGCTTCCTGCGGCACCACGTGCACTTTGTGGCGCAAGACATCCAGCTGCAATGTGCGAATGTCTTGCCAGCCGGCCCACGGCGAACCGATGCTTACCCGGCCCTCTGCATGCTCCAGCAAGCGCGACAGCAGCCCGGCCAGCGTGCTCTTGCCCGAACCCGTGGAACCCACAAGCGCGATCACTTCACCGGGTGCCACTTCCAGATCGCAGTGGTCCAAAATCGCGCTGCTGCCGTTGGGCGCATAGGCGCTCACGCCCTCCAGCTTCAAGCCCAGCGGGCCTTGCGCAATCGCATCGCCGCCGCTCTGGATGACCGACTGCGCATCCAGCAAGTCCCAAATTCGCGCGGCGGAAGCGCGGGCGTCGGCGAACACCTGCATCACCCGTCCGACGCCTTCAATGCGGAACACCAGCGTATTGGCAACTAGCAGCGAAGCGATCAACTCGCCCACATTTAGCCGACCCTGCTGAACCAGATACGCGCCAAAGCCCAGAATCCACACATGGCTGGACGCCACCACCAGCTGTGGAATAGGAATGTGCGTGGACGAATAGGCCAGCGCCGCACGCGCATGCTCCACAAAGGCCGAAACGTGGCGGGTAAAGATTTCCGTGCGCCGCTGCTCCAACGCAAATGACTTGATAACGCGCACGCCATTCACGCCTTCGCTCAGGTCCTGGTTCACCCGGTCATAAGCCGCACCCACCGCGCGGTCCAGCGTGACCAGCGTGTTGGTTTGCATCACGAAAATACTGATGCCAGTGAGCGTGAGAAGCAAAGGCACAAAGCCCAACCAGAGGCTGTACCAGGCCAGCAGACCCACAGCAGCCAGCAGCACCAGTGCCGCTTCAAACACCTGGCGCCAGAAGTTGATAAGTGCATCACGCACCTTGTCAGCGTCGCGCGTGGTGCGGGTCACGATTTCGCCCACACCATGGCGCCAGTGATAGGCCAGGTCTAGCCGCTGCACCTGCACCAGAATGCGCTGACGCAATAAATAGAGCAGTTCCTGGCCGATCACCAATGCGAACACACCGGCGATGTATTGCAACACGCCACGCGCAGCCGCTACGCCAATGATGATGGCGATCCAGCGCTCCAGCAGCGACAAGTCCAGACCGCCATCCGCCATGCGCACCACGGCCCGGCCCTGCTGCACATCGTTGACCGCGCGGCCGACCAGCCACTGCTGCCAGGCCAGCCCGATATTGAGCACGGTAAATAGCAGCGCCGTGATGGAAAAGCGCCATGGCATGTTCTTGTACAGCGCCAGACAATGCCACAGGGGATTCTTTTGTGTTTGTGTCATAGGGAATCGCCTGTTTGCAGCTTCCATGCCACCCTGTTCCAGGGCATTTCATTCGTACACAAAACGTTCCCTGCTGAAGTTTCAACAGCTGCTGCTGCGTTGCGAACAGGCACTGTTGGGACGCGCGCTATTTCAATTGGAAAGCATGGCTTTGGTTATGAAAAACCAGGCACACGGATTGCTAATTCATAAGGAATTCAAGCTGAATTACTTTGTGACACGAACTTGCAACCTTTTGAGCATCCGACCCATGACTACACCCGTGCGATACCGATCGACAAAAAACAATATTCCCTCGCAGCACACCGCACTGTCCCGTGAAATGCGTGCACTGTTTGCATTGGCCCTTGGCGGCAGCGCCATTCTGAGTGGAAGCTACGCCTTCGGTCAGCAGGCAGCAGCGCATGACGAAGCCACTTTGCAGGCCGTCACGGTGACGGCACA
>CAIUDG010000173.1 GCA_903897925.1 uncultured beta proteobacterium
ACAAGCTGGGAGCAGCATTGGGCGCTTCGCGTGCGGCTGTGGACGCGGGCTATGCGCCCAACGACTGGCAGGTGGGGCAGACCGGCAAGATTGTTGCGCCGCAGCTCTTTGTGGCCTGCGGTATCAGCGGTGCGATTCAGCATTTGGCCGGCATGAAGGACAGCAAGGTCATTGTGGCCATCAACAAGGATGCCGAGGCGCCGATCTTCAGCGTGGCCGACCTGTTCGTCGCCGTGCCAGAACTGAGCGCAGCGCTCTAGGAAAAATAGCCGTGTACCTGATTCACAACGGGGTGGCGGTGATCCAGCTGGACCATCCGCCCGTCAATAGCCTGGGCCATGCCCTGCGGAAAACAATTCATACCGCCGTGGTTGCCGCGCAGGCCGATTCTGGCGTGTGTGCGCTGGTGCTGATTGGAAGCGATAAAGCCTTTTCCGCCGGTGCCGATGTCAGTGAATTTGGCAAACCGGAACAGGCCGCGTTTCCGCTCATCACCGATGTTTTTGCGCGCATCGATGCCTGCACCAAGCCGGTGGTGGCTGCCATCAGCGGTGTTGCTTTGGGCGGTGGACTGGAGTTGGCGTTGTCCTGCCATGCGCGGGTGGCGCTGGCCAGTGCCAAGCTGGGCTTGCCGGAAATCACACTGGGACTGATACCTGGGGCCGGTGGCACCCAACGCCTGCCGCGATTGATCGGCGTGGCCGCCGCGTACGCCATGATGCAAAGCGGTGCCGCGCAAACCGCCCAACAGCTGGAAGCCAGCGGCTTGTTGAATCGGGTGGTGGAACGCGATGTGCTGGCGGCTGCGTTGGCACTTGCGCTGGAACTGGGCCATGGCGGGGAAGCGTTGCCGCGCGCGCGGGATCGCCAGCCCGATGCCACTGCGGCACGCGCATTCATCGAAGCGCAACGCGCCCGGCTAACGCCGCGCCAGCGCCAATTGCCCGCCAACATGGCGCTGCTGGATGCGCTGGAAGCCAGCACCGATACGGACTTCGACGCAGGCTTGAAGACCGAACGCAGCCTGTTTCTTGGTTTGTTGGGCAGCACCTCGGCCAAGGCCTTGCGTTACCAGTTTTTTGCCGAGCGTGAAGCTGTCAAGTTGCCAGCCACCTTGCAGGCCGTGCCAAAGTCTTTCGAAACCCTAGGCATCGTCGGCGCCGGCACCATGGGTTCCGGCATCGCCATATGCGCATTGGACGCAGGCTTGCGCGTGATTCTGCTGGAACAGGACGCGGCGGCGCTGCAACGCGGCTGCCTGCGCATCGCCGATCATTACGCCGCTCGGGTCACGGCCGGCAAGATGAAAGCCTCAGTGGCCGCCCTCAGTGAAGCGCGCCTGACGCCGACCACCGACTGGACCCTGTTCAGCCGCGTCGACCTGGTCATTGAGGCGGTGTTTGAGGACCTCGCGGTAAAGCAGGACGTATTCCGGAAAATCGACGCCCACACCCGTGCCGGTGCCGTGCTGGCGAGCAACACTTCCTATCTGGATGTAGACGCCATTGCCAACGCCACCAAGCGCCCGCAAGACGTTTTGGGCCTGCATTTCTTCAGCCCGGCCCATGTGATGAAGCTGCTGGAAGTGGTGCGCGGGACGCAGACCGCACCCGAGGTGCTGGCCACCGGCATGGCCCTGGGTCGGGCCCTGAAAAAGACCCCGGTGCCAACCGGCAATGCCTTCGGCTTTATTGGCAACCGCATCTACAACGCGTACCGCAAGCAATGCGAGTTCATGCTGGAAGATGGCGCCTGGCCCGAAGAAGTTGACGCCGCATTGGAGGATTTTGGCTTTGCCATGGGGCCATTCAAAGTTGCCGACCTGTCGGGCTTGGACATTGCCTGGCGCATGCGCCAGGCGCAGGCCAGCAGCCGTGACCCGCGCGAGCGTTACGTGGATATTCTGGATGCGCTGTGCGCGCAGGGCCGCCTGGGCCGCAAGACCGGCGCCGGCTACTACACCTACACCGACGGCAAGGCCGGCAAGACCACGGATGCGCTGGTGCGCCAGGTGATTGAAGCCGCTTCCAGCCGCCGTGGTATCACCCGCCGCCCCTTGCTGCCGGAACAAATCCAGCGGCGCGCTTTGCTGGCAATGGTGAATGAGGCGGCACTGCTGCTGGCCGAGGGCGTGGCCAGCCGCGCCAGTGATGTGGACGTGGTGCTGGTGCAGGGCTACGGATTTGCGCGCTGGCAGGGCGGGCCGCTGTTCTGGGCCCAGCAGCAGGACCGCGCCACCTTGCAAACCGACCTGCAGCAACTGGCACGCCAGTCCGGCTGGGGTTTTGTTCTCGCAGACCTCGAACCTCTATTGCCAACTTCTGGCGCTACCCTATGAACCACGCCTTTATTTGTGATGCTATTCGCACGCCCTTTGGCCGCTACGGCGGCGCGCTCAGCAGTGTGCGCGCCGATGACCTGGCGGCTTTGCCCATCAAAGCCCTTATGGCGCGCAACCCCGGGGTCGACTGGCAACAGCTGACGGACGTTTATATGGGCTGTGCCAACCAGGCCGGTGAAGACAACCGCAATGTTGCCCACATGGCCACGCTGTTGGCAGGCTTGCCGGTGGAAGTGCCGGGTGCCACCATCAACCGCCTGTGCGGCTCGGGCATGGATGCCGTGGGTACGGCGGCGCGCGCTATTCGTAGCGGTGAGGCGTCCATGCTGCTGGCCGGCGGCGTGGAGAGCATGAGCCGGGCACCCTTTGTCATGCCCAAGGCCGAGACTGCATTCAGCCGCAACAACGTGGTCTATGACAGCACCATTGGCTGGCGCTTTATCAATCGGCAGATGAAGGCGCAATACGGCGTGGACTCGATGCCTGAGACTGCAGAAAACGTGGCGCGCGAACACCACATCAGCCGTGCTGACCAGGACTTGATGGCGCTGCGCAGCCAGGCCAGGGCACTGGCGGCGCAGCAGGCGGGCTATTTCGCCAGCGAAATAGTTGCCGTGACGCTGCCTGCCAAAAAAGGCGATCCCGTGGTGCTGCGTCAAGATGAACATCCGCGTGCCACCACGCTGGAAGCGCTGGCCCGACTGTCGCCGATCGTTGCGCCTGACGGTTCGGTCACGGCGGGCAACGCCAGTGGCGTGAACGATGGCGCCTGCGCCCTGTTGTTGGCCGACGAGGCCACCGCCGCACGCAATGGCCTGACACCGCGCGCCCGCATTGTGGCCATGGCCACTGCCGGCGTGGCGCCGCGCTTGATGGGCCTGGGTCCGGCACCGGCCTCGCTCAAAGCACTGGCCTTGGCCGGTGTGCGGCTGGACCAGGTGGATGTCATTGAACTGAATGAAGCCTTCGCGGCGCAGGGCCTGGCGGTCCTGCGCATGCTGGGTCTTGCCGACGACGACGCGCGCGTCAACGCCTGGGGCGGCGCGATTGCACTCGGCCATCCGCTGGGCGCAAGTGGTGCACGCCTAGCCACCACTGCCGTCAACCGCCTGCATACGGCCGGCGGGCGCTATGCGCTGTGCACCATGTGCATCGGAGTCGGGCAGGGCATTGCGCTGGTGCTAGAGCGTGTCTGACGCCGGCGCATCCGCGTGCGGCGGCGTCAGCGCCGAAAAAATGGCCTGGAATGTCAGGTGGTGTTCGGTGAATGCGCGCCAGACGCGTGGATCAAAATGCGCGGGTTGCGTGCGCCCGTCGCCGCGCTTGATGATGTCCATCGTCCGCTGGTGATCAAAGGCCGCTTTGTAGGGGCGGGTGCTGCGCAAGGCGTCGTAGATATCACAGATATTCATGATGCGCGCCGCCATCGGTATCGCTTCTCCCCGTTTGCCATTGGGATAGCCACTGCCATCCCAGCGCTCGTGGTGATCCAGCGCGATTTCAGCGCCCAGTTGCAGATAGGGTGACTTGCTGTGGCCCAGTATCTCCGCACCCATGGCGGCATGTGTCTGCATGACCGTCCACTCTGCTGGCGTGAAACCGCCCGGCTTCAACAGGATGTGGTCCGGGATACCGATCTTGCCAACGTCATGCATCGGACTGGCAATGAAAATCTGGTCCACAAATTCAGCACCCAGCCCCAGCAGCTGGGCCAGCGCGCGGCAGTAATGGCTGATGCGCCGCACATGGGAGCCGGTGTCCTCGTCCTTGTGTTCGGCCGCGCGCGTCATTGTGAAAATGGTTTCCACATAGCCCTCGCGCAAATCCGCCGTGCGCTCGCGCACGCGCTGCTCCAGCGTGTCGTTCAGGTCGCGCAAAGACTGGTGCAGCAGCCGCACTTCCAGCATATTGGAGACACGCGCCAGCACCTCGACCATGTCAAAGGGCTTGCTGATGAAGTCCTTGGCGCCGGCGCGTAGCGCGCGCAGTTTCAGGTCCGGCTGCGCGGTGATCACCAGTACCGGAAGGTAGCCATCGACCTCAATGGCCTTGAGCCCCTCCATGACCTCAAAGCCGTCCATGTCCGGCATATTCAGGTCCAGCAGTATCAAGTCGTAGCGGTGTTCGGCGTGCCATGCGCAGACCTCGCTGGAACAGGTGGTGGCGCTGACCCGGGTATAGCCAGCCCCCTGCAGCATGCGCTGCAGCAGCAGCACATTGGAACTCTGGTCGTCAACGATCAGGATTTTTCCATCCTGCATATCGCCTGAATATTTCATGCTGCGACTCCGGCCAGCGCCACCGGCGCCGCCGCGCGCCGGAGCCTGGCTTGAAGATAACCACCGGCAAGCCCGTCTTTGACGAGCTGCAGATCACCACCCAGGGCGCGCAATATGTGCTGCGCCACGGCGGGCGCCAGTCCCAAAGACTCGGCCGCTGAGGCGGCCCGCGCGGGCGAGGCGAGGGCAAAAAAGTCGTGCGCCTGCGCATCGGAGAGGGACAAGGCATCAAGTTCCAGGCGCAGGCACAGGTACTCTTCCTGGACACTGCCGATCAGGTGTAGCGCATGCGGGTCGCGGGAAAACGCCCCTGCCAGTTGCAGGGCGGTTGTCAAGGCACGCACATACAGGGCACTGGTGCCCGCCAGCTGCGCAGCGCACAGTGCGTCCATGCCTTCTAGCGCAAAGCGCAGGCCCGGCAGAGCCGCCAGCGTCTGCTCCAGCACCTCGGCACCCGCGCAGCGCCTGTTCCCGGGCAAAGACATCGATCTCGGCAATCAGCGCCACATCATTGAACAGCCCGAGCAGTCGACTCTGGCTGCGTTCCAACAACCCGGCATAGCGGGTGCGCGCTTCCGACGGCGGGCACAAGCGCATCAGCAGCTCACCCAGGCCCAAAAGGCCGTGGGTCGGGGTGCGCATCTCGTGCGAGATCATCGACAAGAAGTCGCCCTGTATTTTGCTGAGGTCCTGCACCCGCGCGTAGGCGGCTTGCAGTTCCCGGGTGCGCTCGGCCACCAACTGTTCGAGTTGCTGGTTCTGCAGCGCCAACTGGCGCTGTAACTGGCGCAGCTTGAGGTGCGTCTCGATGCGGGCAAATACCTCTTCGAGCTGAAACGGCTTGGTCACATAGTCCACGCCCCCTAAGCCCAGGGCCTTTACCTTGTCGCCGATCTCATGCAGGGCACTGATGAACAGCACCGGTATGTCGCTCACGGAGGCGTCCGCCTTGAGGCGCCGGCAGACTTCAAAGCCATCCATGCCGGGCATATTGATGTCGAGCAGAATCAGGTCCGGCGGGTCCTGGCGGGTTGATTCCAGCGCATCGGCACCGCTGGACACCGAATAGGCACGATAGCCGCGCCCAGTGAGCATGCGCACCAGCAGTTGCGCGTTGGCGGGCATATCGTCCACCACCAGAATGCGCGGGCCGGATGGTGGCAGGCTCATGTCTCGCTTCTTTCGGAAAATTCCATCGCGGCATTCAGGGCCCGCATGAATTCATCGACCTTGATCGGCTTGGTGAGGTAGTGCAGAAAGCCGGCTTCCTGGCCTTTGTGGATATCACTTTCCATGGCGTTGGCACTGATGGCCAGGGCCGGGATGTGCGCGGTAAGTGCGTCCTCGCGCAGCAATTTGAGGGTCTCGAAGCCATTGATGCCGGGCAGGTTGATGTCCAGCAACAGCACATCGGGCAGCGCCGAGCGGGCCAGTGCAATACCGTCCAGCCCGCTGCTGGCCGTCAGCAGCCGGATGCCCGGGTGGCGCTCGATGATTTTTTGCACCAGCCGCATGTTGGCCGGGTTGTCCTCCACATACAGCAGGGTGCGTTCCCGGGCCAGGGGCGTGGCCACCGGCACATTCAGGCGCAGCGCGCCACCTTCCAGCGGCAGCGCCGGGGCGTCGACGGCGTCGAGTTCAAACCAGAACACGCTGCCTTCACCCACCGTGCTATTGACGCCGATGGTGCCGCCCATCAGTTCGACCAGCTGCTTGGCCACCACCAGGCCGATGCCAGTGCCCTCGACGCCACTGGCCTCCTGCCCGAGCCGGTTAAAGGCCTGGAACAGCTGTGCCTGCTGGTCCGCGCGCAAGCCCAGGCCGGTGTCGCGAATGCTGACGCGCACCCGCGCATGCGGCCGCAGGTGGCAACGCACTTCGACCTGGCCTTGCGGCTGGTTGTACTTGATGGCATTGGTCAGCAGGTTGATAAACACCTGCTTGAGGCGGGTGTGGTCGGCCAGCACAAACAGCGCCATGTCGACTGCTGGAAAGTGCATGGTAATGCCGCGTTGCTGTGCCTGCGGCTCAAACATGCTTTGGCATTGGAGCAGCACTTCACCGAGCTGCACCGGCTCCTTGGACAGTGGAATCTGCCGCGATTCGATCTTGGTCAGGTCCAAAATTTCATTGATCAGCTTGAGCAGGTGCCAGCCGGCCTGCAGAATCTGTGAAATGCTTTCCTGCTGGTTGTTATTCGGCGCCGGCGTCTCCGACTCCATCAGCTGGGCAAAGCCCAGAATCGCATTCAGCGGGCTGCGCAGTTCATGGCTCATGCTCGACAGAAAGTCCGATTTGGCCAGATTGGCTTTGTCCGCCAATGCGCGGGCGGCTTCCAGTTCCTCGTTTTTGTCCTTCAGCACCCCGTCCAGACGCTTGCGCTCGGTCACATCACGCGCCGCGGCAAACACGCCTTGCAGATTGCGGTCGCGGTCATAAAAAGTGGTGGCGTTGTAGGACACCACGGTCTCCAGGCCGTCGCGGGTGCGCGCAGTGAGCTCGTAGTTGGTTACCTTCTTGTCGTTCAGCGCGAGGTTGATGGCGGCCTCGGCGCGCTGGGGGTCGGTGAAGTATTTCTTGAATGGCGCCCCGATCAGTTCGTCACGTGTGCAGTCGGTCAGCAACTCCATCTGCTTGTTGACGTCGGTGATGATGCCCACCGGGTCGGTGGTCATGAGTGCGTCGATATTCGATTCAATCAACGAGCGTGTGTAGAACTGCTGGTCGCGCAGGCGCTGGTCGAGTTTTTTGCGCTCTTCTTCAATCTGCTTGCGCGCGGTGTTGTCGGTGCCGATCAGCAGGTAGCCGATGATGGCGTCCGCGTCGTCGCGCAAGGCCGTGACCGACACCACCGCTGGAAAGCGGCTGCCGTCCTTGCGGATATAGGTC
>CAIUDG010000174.1 GCA_903897925.1 uncultured beta proteobacterium
ATTGCCAGGGAGCGGGCGTACTAGCCGACGTGTTGAAGGACTCAAGTAGGCGGACCAGAAATGGTCGCTGGCGAGCGTGGGCCGGAGAACGTGCGCCCGCTTCGCCAGTCCTCGCCCACCCGCGGACGCGCAACGCAGCGAACGCCAACAAAGCAGCAGGAGGAAGAAAGCCTAGCCGTGCAAAGCAACGCAGCGAACGCCAACAAAGCAGTAGGAGGAAGAGAGCCTAGCCGCGCAAAGCAACGCAGCGAGCACCAACAAAGCAACAGGAGGAAGAAAGCCTAGCCGTACAAAGCAAAGTAACGCAACAAACGCCAATAACGTAGCAGGAAGGAACCAGCGCAGACGCGCAGCGAACTCAGGCCAAACCACGCGCTGCCGCGTAAACCGCCACCTGCACACGCGAACTCAACTGCAACTTGCGAAAAATATGCTGCACATGCACCTTAACCGTGGTCTCCGCAATATCCAGCTCACGGGCAATCCCCTTATTGCTCTCACCCCGCGCAATCCAAACCAAAATCTCGCGCTCACGCGCCGACAGCGAATCCAGCGCCGGATCATCGGCCGGCGCCGGCGCCAACTCCGCCACCGGCAACACCTGCGGCGCCTTGGAACGAAACGCCGTAACAAACTTGGTCATCATGTCCGGGCTGATAACACACTCGCCACCCAGCACCCTCTCAATACCATCGCAAAGCTGCTCCGACTCCACCGTCTTCAGCAAATAACCATCCGCGCCAGCCAACATGGCAGCCGCCAAATCGTCCTCGTCTTCACTCACCGTCAACATCAGAATGCGCGCCCCCGAATAGCATTCTTTCAGCGCACCAATACCATCCACCCCGCGCACGCCCGGCAAATGGTTGTCCAGCAAAATCACATCGGGCGCCAGCGCCGCCGTACAGCAACGCATTGCCTCGCCCAGATCACCGGCCTGGCCCGCAATGGAAAAACGGCCGTCTTGGGTCAGCAGCGCAATCAGGCCACGGCGGAACAGGGTGTGGTCGTCAATGACCAGCAGCTGGATGGTTTTCATGCCGCCTATTGTCCGCTCAGCCGGACACCGGGCGCGCCGGCAGCGTCAGTCGCACCGTGGTGCCCTGCCCCGGCGCCGATTCAATCTGCACCGTCGCGCCAACTCGGCTGGCACGCTCACGCATGATCTGCATGCCGACATGGCTGCGGTCGCCCGGCTCCTGGTCCGGCACAAAGCCGCGCCCGTTGTCACGCACCTGCAAACTCCATGCATCGCCTTTCGACACTTCCAGAAAGACTTCGCTCGCCTGCGCATGCTTGCGCGCATTCGACAAGGCTTCCTGCACCACATGCAGCACTTGCACCTGCACATCGGCCGGCAGCGGCATGCCGGCGCCGGTGACCTGGAAATGGGTGCGCAAACCGCTCTGGTGCTTGAACTTCTGCAGGGTTTCCTGCAGCGCGGTTTCTATGTCTTCGGTGTTGGTGCGGGTGCGAAAGTGCAACAGCAATTCGCGCACATCACCAATGCTTTCACGGATACCGGCGTCCAGCTCGTCAAGGGCGCGCTGCACCTGCGCGGTCTGCGCCTTTTGGGACGCATTGCGCAACAGCTGCACCTGGATTTTCAGAAACGCCAGCGACTGCGCAATCGAGTCGTGCAACTCACTGGCCAGCAAGGCGCGTTCGCCACCAATCGCCGCCTCGCGTTCCAGCGCCGCCGCGCGCAAACTCTCCAGGCCGCTGGCCAGGTGGCTGGCCAGGGCGTCGAGCAAGTCACTTTCCTCGGCCGACAGCTCTACGCTGGAGCGAAAAAACAGATTGATCTCGCCCAGCAAACGCTGCTGCAGACGCACCGGCACGCTGACCATGCTTTCAAAGCCGGCGCGGGCGCAATTGCGCACCGGCTCCTGCGCATGGTTCAAGATCGGAATCACGCGGGTGCGGGCATCGGCCTGCAGGTTGCCGCATGCACAGGCGCCGGCCAGCAGGCTGCGCTCCGCCTCCAGCAACTCTTGCGGCAGGCAGTGGGACGCCAGCATCAGGTAGCGCTGGTTGGCGTCGTCGGACCAGCGAATGGCCACCGCGTCGGCATGGATGGTGGCGCGCACACGCTGGGCAAAGCCACGCGACAGGTCGTCTATGTTCGCCGCACTGGCGGCAAAACCGCTGATTTCGTACAGCGTGGCCAGGCGCGCGCGCTGCGCCTCGATGTGCTGGGTCTTGCTCTGCACCTGGGCTTCCAGGCCCTCGTACAGTGTCTGCAACTCGCTGGCCATGCCATTGAAACCCTGCGCCACCTGACCGAACTCGTCATCGGTATCGACCTCAACACGGGCCGTGAAATCACCGGTCTGAATGCTGCGCAAACCTTGTTGCAGGTTGTCCAACGGGTTGATGACGTAGAGATAGCCGGTGTAGAGCATGATCACGGCGCCGGCAATCGCCAGCGCCATCATGACGAACTGGAACAGATTCAGCACCGCCGTCAGGCGCGACATCTGGCGCTCCATCGCCGACACCAGCCCATCCACCGCCGCCACCATGTCGGTGGTTGCCGCCACCGACTGGCCGATGCCCGGTATCTGCGGGCCCAGCCACAGGCTGCGGTTCACGCGCCAGCGCTGCTGCACCGCAGCGAAGCGTTCACTCACCACGCTATCGATGGGCATGAACAGCGGGCGTGCCGGATCACCGCTGCGCAGCAAGGCCAGGCTGGCGTCAAACTGGGCCACCAGTGCCGGCACCGCCTGCGGCGTGTGCGGCGACTGCGCCACGCTGACCATCTGCCAGGACTGCATGCGCATGCGTCCGGCCTCGTTCACCGCCGCCGCACCGCCTTCCAACTGCCAGGTGACCCACAGGGTGAGACCGATCGACAACAGTGCGACCACCAGAAAAACCACGCCAATGGAAATCAGCTTGGTCGAGAGTGCGTATTTTCTGGGCATGAACATGGCGTGGCGATTATGACCAGTCCAGAAAATCTGGTTGACGAAAACACCCTGATCTGCGTCAATTGCCAGCAACTGCTCGGCTGCCGGCTTACCAGCGGATACAGTTGCCAGGTTACGCAGAAAGATGAGGCACCATGAATTCGAATAATTCCACCACCCCGGCGCTCCTGCATCGCCTGAACCTGTCACACAAGTTCGCCGTGATCGGCCTGCTGGCCGCCGTCATGCTGGCGCTGCCGCTGGGCCTGTACCTGAGCCGCACGCTGGACGACATCCATACCGCGCAGCGCGAGGCGCGTGGCGCGCCGCTGCTGGTGGCGGTCAACAAAGTGATTCAGCTGACCCAGACCCACCGTGGCGTGTCGGCCGCCATGCTCAGCGGCAACGAAAAGCTGGCCGAACGGCGCCCGGCACTGCGCGACGCCGTCACCCAGGCGATGGCCGCCGTGGACACCCAAATGGCGCTGGCCGAGGCCTCGCCGCAGGTACAAGACCTGTGGCGCACCGCCAAGTCACGCTGGACCAAGGTCGAGTCCGGCGTGGCACAGCGCAGCCTCAAACCCGCTGAAAGCACTGGCCAGCACACCCAGCTGATCACTGGCGAGCTGCAGTTCAGTGATGAACTGCTGGCCGAATACGGCCTCAGCCTGGACGGCGACAAGGACACCTATTTCCTGATCCAGGCCTCGCTGGTGAACATGCCCTGGCTGGCGGAAAACCTCGGCATCATGCGCGCCATGGGCAGCGGCTTCCTGACGCAAGGCGCCCTGCCGCCGGAAGGCCGCGCCAGCCTGCAGGGCCTGAAAAAGCGGGCGCTGGAATTGCAATCCGACATGTTCCGCAACCTCAAGCGCGCCAGCGCCAGCAACCCGGCCTTTCGTGACGCCCTGGACGCACGCGCCGAAGTCGCCCGCGCCAGTGTCGACAAGACCCTGGCGATGGCCGACCAGAGCCTGATTGGCGCCAGCGAAATCCAGTTGCCCGCGGTGCAGTACTTTGACGAATTCACGCACACCATCGACGGCCTGTTCGAATTCAACGCCCTGACCATGCGGACCATGACCGATGCCCTGCATACCCGTGCCGTGCAAGCGCAACGCGCCGAATGGCTGGTCATGGCCCTGCTCGGCAGCGGACTGGTCGCTGCCATTGTGCTGGCGCTGGCCTTCGTGCGCAGCATCTCCGGCCCGGTCAGCGAGGCCGTGTTTGTGACCCGCGCAGTGGCCGATGGCGACCTGAGCGTGGAGGTGCCGGTGCGCGGCACCAATGAGCTGGGCCAGCTGATGCAGGCCCTGCTGGAAATGCGCGAACATCTAGCACAGGTGGTCACTACGGTGCGCCAGGGTGCCGAAAGCGTGGCCACTGCCAGCGCCGAGATTTCCTCCGGCAACAACGACCTGTCCGGGCGCACCGAAAGCCAGGCCAGCTCGCTGGAGCAAACCGCAGCAACCATGGAAGAACTCGCCACCACCGTCGATCAGAACAACGCATCAACGCGCCACGCCAACCAGCTGGCCGAAGCCGCCGCCGCCGTGGCCGGCAGGGGCGGCACCGTGGTCGGCCAGGTGGTAAACACTATGGAAGCCATCAATCTGTCCTCGCGCAAAATTGCCGACATCATCGGCGTGATCGACGGCATTGCCTTTCAAACCAACATCCTGGCCCTGAACGCTGCCGTCGAAGCGGCGCGTGCCGGCGAACAGGGGCGCGGCTTTGCCGTGGTCGCCTCGGAAGTGCGTTCGCTGGCCGGGCGCTCGGCCCAGGCCGCCAAGGAAATCAAGGAGCTGATTGGCGCCTCGGTCGGCAACGTGGCCGAAGGCTGCAAGCTGGTGGAACAGGCCGGCAGCACCATGGACGAGATTGTGGTGCATGTGCGCCGGGTCGCCGACCTGATGGGCGAAGTCACCCAGGCCAACCAGGACCAGAGTGCCGGCATTGCGCAGGTCAACCAGGCCGTCGGCCACATGGATTCGGTAACGCAACAAAATGCCGCGCTGGTGGAACAGGCGGCCGCCGCAGCGCAGTCGATGAAGCAGCAGGCCCAGGCGCTGGTGCAAGTGGTCAGCGTCTTCAAACTGGCGCCTGCCGCGGGCAGCGACAAGCGACTGGCGCTGGGCGCCGACTTCCGGAGCGTCTGAAATGGCCTATTTCGAATGGGCCGATGACCTGGTGATCGACGGTGGCCCGATCGACGCCGACCACCAACAGCTGGTGCGCCTGGTCAATGAACTGCACACCGCCACCAGCGAAGGCCGCGGCCAGGAAGTGGTGGAAGACATCATGGCGCAGCTGATCCGCTACACCAAAGAACACCTGGCGCGGGAAGAGCAACTGATGGCCAGCCTGCATTTCCCGGGCCTGGAAAAACACAAGCTCGGCCATGCCAAATTTGCCGCCGAGCTCGACGCACTGCAAACCCGGTTTACCCAGGGCAGCCTGTCAGTGGCAGCGCAACTCTCCACCGTGCTGCGCGACTGGCTGTCGCTGCACATCCGCCGTTCGGACAAAGAGATCAAGGTGTTCATCGGCAAGCGTGACAAGGCACTGCGGCACTGAAAATTTGCTGCCGGCCCGACCAATGTACACGCGCGCGGCCCGCGCTCGGGTCACGGCGCGGAAGGCTTGCGCCCAGCAGCCCGCGTCACCCAATATACACCCGGCAAAATCAAGGCCGCGCCGCTCAGGTGGTGCCAGCCCAGGGGTTCCCCGAGCACGCCCCAGGCGGCCAGCGCGGCATACAGCGGCCCCAGGTACAGTGTCACAGCGACCCGGCTGGCGCCGAGCAGCTTTTGCGACCAGCCATAAATCCAGTAGGCTCCGACGCCTGGCAACAAGGCCACCGCCAGCACCAGCCAGGTGGCCTGCGCAGTCCAGGGTGGCACATCGGCCTGGCACCACTCCCACACGGTAAAAGGCAGCAGCGCCACGACACCGCCGATACAGGTCACGGCCAGGCGCGCCGTCGCACCCAGGCGGCTCGGCCACAACTTCTGCAGCAAGGCATACATGGCCAAGGACACCATCGCCGCCACCATCCAGGCGTCACCCACCACCCACTGCACACTGCCCAGCGCGGTCCACTGGCCCTTGACCACCACATGCACCACGCCAAGCAGCGCCAGCACGGCGCCGGCGATCTGCTGGCGCGAAATACGCTCGCCCAGCCAGCACACCGCGCCCAGCGCAATCAGTACCGGCGAAGCCGAATAGATCAGCGCAATATTCATCGCCCCGGTGGTGCGCGCACCCTGGTAGACCCAGGCGCCACACACCAGCATGCCGCAGGCGCCGAGCGCCAGGTACTGGTACCAGACCCGCGCAATCGCCTGGCGCTCACGCCACAGCTCGCGCCGCGCCGCCAATACCAGCAACACACCGGCCACCAGCCAGCGCCCGAAGGCCAGCGCATACGGCCCGATCACGCCGGGCGCCTTGCGCGCCACGATGAAGTTGACCGCCCACAGCGCCGGGGTTAGCCAGATCAGCACCATCGCCAGACGGAACTGCGGCGGGGTGGCGTCTTGCGATAGTGGAATAGTGGTCATGAATCAGGCACACAGGCAGGGGCAAAGGCCCCGGTTGTAGCACGGATAGACAGCCCGGATAGTCGCCCACATTCCTATACCTAATAGGTATAGATAATTAAACAAAATGGTATTGGACAGTATTGATAGGCAGAAATACGATCCCTCCAACTTCAGCTATTCAGGTATAGCGCCGGGCTGAAGCCAATACATATAAAACGAGGAGCGACAATGAACCACGGATCAAAATTCACCATGGATCGGCGCAGTGTCATCAAGACACTGGCTGCCAGCACGCTGCTGCCGGCGCCCTGGGTCCATGCGGCCAACAACACCATCAAAATCGGCTACGTCAGTCCGCAAACCGGACCGCTGGCGATTTTTGCCGAGCCCGATGCTTTCACCCTGGCCGAGATGAAAAAAGCCCTGGCCGGTGGCATCAAGGTGGGCGGCAAGACCTACGCCGTGGAATTCGTCGTCAAGGACTCGCAGTCCAACTCCAACCGCGCCGCCGAAGCGGCCTCGGAACTGATCCTCAAAGACAAGGTGCACCTGGTGGTCGCCGGCTCCACCCCTGCCACCACCAACCCGGTGGCCGACCAGTGCGAACTCAATGGCATGCCCTGCATCACCAATGACACGCCCTGGCAGCCGCACTTCTTCGGTCGCGGTGGCGATCCCAAGAAGGGCTTTGACTGGACCTACCACTTCTTCTGGGGCCTGGAAGACGTAATCGGCGTGTTCACCAATCTGTGGACCCAGACTCCGACCAACAAGGTGATCGGTGCGCTGTTTCCGAACGACTCCGACGGCAACGCCTGGGGCGACCCGAAAATGGGCTTCCCACCGGTGCTGGCGCAAAAGGGTTTCAAGCTGATCGACAAGGGCCGCTTCCAGTCTCCCGCCGACGACTTTTCCGCCTACATCGCCGAATTCAAGAAGAACAATGTCGAAATCGTGACCGGCGTGCTGCCGCCGCCCGACTTTGCCAACTTCTGGTCGCAAGCCGCCCAGCAAGGCTTCAAGCCAAAGGTGGTGACGGCCGCCAAGGCAACCGAGTTTCCGGCGGCGATCCAGTCCTTTGGTGCCCGCGCCGAAGGTTTGTCGGTGGAAGTCTGGTGGTCGCCTTCGCACCCCTTCAATTCCAGCCTCAACGGCCAGTCCTCGGCCGCCCTCGCTGCCGCCTACACCAAGGCCACCAGCCGCCCCTGGGCCATGCCCCTGGCCTTCAAGCACTCGCTGTTTGAAGTGGCCGTCGATGCGCTCAAGCGCGCTGCCGACCTGAAGCCGGAATCGATCCGTGACGCCATCCGCGAGACCCATCTGAACACCATTGTCGGACCGGTCGATTTCCGCAAAGGCCCGGTGCCGAATGTGTCGAAGACACCGCTGGTCGGTGGCCAGTGGAAGAAGACCGCCAAGGGCTTCGACCTGGTGGTGGTGGAGAACAGCCAGGCGCCGATGATTCCGGTGCAGGCGAAATTCGTTCCGCTGAAGTACTGAGCCCCCGGCCCGCACGAAGAAACCTTGCTGACCATGGCTGCACTGCTGCAACTCGATCAGGTGTCCAAGTCCTACGGTGCGCTGCGCGTCACCGACGGGCTGTCGATGGCGCTGGGCCAAGGCGAGGCCCTGGGCATCATCGGGCCGAACGGCGCGGGCAAGACCACGCTGTTCAACCTGATCACCGGCAACGTACAGCCGGACCAGGGCACAGTGCACTTCAATGGCCGCGACGTGACCCGGCTGTCGCCCTCGGTGCGCTGCCATCTGGGCATGGGGCGCTCCTACCAGGTGCCGCACCCGTTTGGCGGCATGACGGTGTTTGAAAACGTGCTGGTCGGTGCCACCTTTGGCGCCGGCCACTCGGAGCGCGACGGCACGCCTGTGGCGCTGGATGCACTGAAGCGCACCGGCCTGCTGGCCAAGGCGAACCGGCTCGCCGGCTCGCTGCCACTGCTGGACCGCAAACGCCTGGAGCTGGCGCGCGCCCTGGCAACGCAACCGGATCTGCTGCTGCTCGACGAAATCGCCGGCGGCCTGACCGAACACGAAGTGGCCGAACTGATCGCCTCGATCCAGGACATCCGTGCCAGCGGCACCTCCATCATCTGGATCGAGCACATCGTACACGCCCTGATGGCGGTGGTGGACCGCCTGCTGGTGATCAACTTCGGCAAGCTGCTGATGCAGGGCCCACCGGCCGAAGTCATGGCGAGCCCGGAAGTGCAGGAAATTTACCTCGGGATGGACGTCGAATGAGCCTGCTGCAAGCCACCGGCGTAACCGCTTTCTACGGCGACTTTCAGGCCCTGTACGGGATTGACCTGCGGGTCGAAGAAGGCGAAACCGTGGCCGTGATCGGCGCCAACGGTGCCGGCAAATCGTCGTTTCTGCGCACCCTCAGCGGTTTGCAGTCAGCGCCGCGCGACAGCATCGAGTTCGCCGGCCAGGCCATCGGCGGCATGGACGCACACCACATTGTCGGCCTCGGCCTGGCCCTGGTGCCGGAAGGCCGGCGCCTGTTCCCGAGCCTGACGGTGGAAGAAAACCTGCTGATCGGCGGCTATTCGCGCCGCCCCGGCCCGTGGACGCTGGAACGTCTGTACGCCTTGTTTCCGGTGCTCGGCGAGCGCCGGCGCAGCCCCGGTACGGCCCTGTCCGGCGGACAGCAACAGATGGTGGCGATCGGCCGCGCGCTGATGTCGAATCCACGCCTGCTGCTGTGCGACGAAATTTCGCTCGGCCTGGCCCCGGTAGTGATCAAGGACATCTATGCCGCGCTGCCCGGCATCCAGGCCAGCGGCACCTCGGTGCTGGTGGTCGAGCAGGACGTCGGCCAGGCCATGAAAGTGGCCGACCGGGTCTACTGTTTTCAGGAAGGTCGGGTCTCGCTTGCGGGCCGCTCGACCGAACTCACACGCGAGCAGATTTCGCTCGCCTATTTCGGAATCTAGGGCCAGCGCATGAGTGAATGGATCAACACCCTGCTACAAGGCCTGCTGATGGGCGGCTTGTATTCGCTGTTCGCCACCGGCCTGGCGCTGTCCTTCGGTGTCATGCGCATGATCAATATTGCGCACGGCGACTTTGCCATCCTGGCCGCCTATGCGGCGATTGCGGTGGTCGAGCCGCTGGGCTGGAGCCCCTATGCGGTGATCTTTCTGGTGGTGCCGCTGATGGCCGTCTTTGGCTATGTGCTGCAGCGCGTGATTTTGAACCGCACGCTGGGCCAGGACATTCTGCCGCCGCTGCTGGTGACCTTCGGCCTGTCGATCGTCATACAGAACCTGCTGCTGGTGCTGTTCTCTGCCGACACGCGCAGCCTGCCCGCCGGCAGCCTGGGCACCGACAGCCTGTCACTGGGCGGCGATGTGGCGGTCGGCCTGTTGCCGCTGCTCACCATGGCGGTGGCGCTGGCAGTGCTGGGCGCGCTGCAGTGGCTGTTTACGGCAAGTGCGCTGGGCCGCGCCTTCCGCGCCGCCTCGGACGACCAGGAGGCGGTGCGCCTGATGGGCGTCAACCACCGCCACATTTACGGTTTGGCCATGGCGCTGGCGATGGCCATCGTCGCCGTGGCCGGTGTGTTCCTCGCGCTGCGCGCCAACATCAGCCCGGCCGACGGTCCGCTGCGCCTGCTCTACGCTTTCGAAGCCGTGATCATCGGCGGCCTGGGCTCGCTCTGGGGCACCCTGGCCGGCGGCATTATTCTGGGCGTGGCGCAATCGATCGGCCTGAAGGCCGATCCGGGCTGGGGCATCCTGGCCGGACACCTGGCCTTCCTGGCCGTGCTGGTGGTGCGCCCCAACGGCCTGTTCCCACGTACCCGTGACCGTTAAGCAAAGCCCCTCCATGCACGCACCCAGCCCCACCATCGTTCGCAGTACCCGCGCCAGCCAGTTCGGCCTGGTGCTGGCCCTGCTCCTGCTGCTGGCCGCCGTGTCAGCCCCCTGGTGGGCCGAGCGCGCCACGCAACGCCTGCTGACCGAATTTCTCTACACCTTGGCGCTGGCCCAGCTGTGGAATCTGCTGGCCGGCTACGGCGGCTTGTTGTCGGTCGGGCAGCAGGGCTTCATTGGCCTGGGCGGCTACTGCCTGGTGGTGCTGGGCTTGCAGTTCGGCCTCAACCCGTTTCTGATCGTGCCGCTGGCCGGCGCGTTCACGGCGCTGGTGGCGATTCCCACCGCCGCCATACTGTTCCGCCTGCGCGGTGCCTACTTCGCGGTCGGCACCTGGGTGGTGGCCGAAGTGTTCCGCCTGCTGGTGGCCAACAACAGCAGCGTTGGCGGCGGCTCCGGCACCTCGATCACACGCACCGTCACCGGCATCCCGGCCTGGTGGCGCGAATCGACCACGCTATGGATTGCCGTAGCGCTCGGCGCCGGTGCCACGCTGGCGGTGTACGCCCTGCTGCGTTCGCGCCACGGCCTGGCCCTGACCGCCGTACGCGACAGCGAGCCTGCGGCGGAAAGCCTGGGGGTTTCGGTGCCGCGCATGAAGTGGCTGGTCTACATTGCCTCGGCCGCCGGTTGCGGCATGGTCGGCGCGCTGATTTTCATTACCAAGCTGCGCATTGCGCCGGAAGCCGCGTTCTCGATGGACTGGACCGCCGCCATGTTCTTCGCCGTGATCATCGGCGGCATCGGCACCATTGAAGGCCCGCTCGTCGGCACCCTGGTGTACTTCCTGTTGCGCCAGTTCCTGAGCGACTACGGCAGCTGGTACCTGATTGTGCTGGGCTGCGTGGCGGTGGCCTTCATGCTCTGGATTCCACGCGGTATCTGGGGCCTGGTGAGCCGGCGCTGGGACCTGAATTTCTTCCCGGTGCAAAGGCGCATCATGGCGGGGGGCAACACGCCCTCAGGAGTTTGAACCATGGAAATGCGCCATCTGAAATACTTTGCGGTGCTGGCAGAAGAGCTGAACTTCACCCGCGCCGCGGCCCGTCTGCACATCTCGCAACCGCCGCTGACACGCCAGATCCAGCAATTGGAAAGCGAACTCGGCGCGCAGCTGTTCGAGCGCCTGCCCAAGGGCCTGGAGCTGACCGCTGCCGGCGTTTCGCTGCTTGACGATGCGCGACGTGTGCTGGGCATGCTCGACGCCGCCAAGGACCGCGCGGTGAAAGCCGGGCGTGGCGAAATCGGCCGGCTGGATGTCGGCATATTCGGCTCGGCCATCTTCAACCACATTCCGCGCCTGCTGCTGGAGTTTCGCCACCAGTACCCGAATGTGCAGATCAGCCTGCACGAGCAAACCAAGTCGGAACAGATCCAGGCCCTGCGCGAGCGGCGCCTGACGATTGGCTTCAACCGCCACGTCCATGCCGAGCCCGACATCATGGTCGAAACCGTCTACCTGGAGCCGCTGTTGGTGGCGCTGCACAGCGGCCATCCGCTGGCCCAGAAAAAGAGCCTGACGATCCGCCAGATCAGCGCCGAGCCGCTGATCCTGTACCCAAGCAACACACGCAATGGTTTTGCCGACCATGTGCTGTCGATGTTCAACGACGAAAGCCTGCAGCCCAACGTGGTGCAGGAAGTCAAAGACGTGGTCACCGCCGTGGCCCTGGTCTCCAGCGGCTTTGGCCTGTGCGTCACGCCGGAAGCGGCCTGCAACCTGCAGCTGCCGGGCGTGGTCTATCGCCCCCTGAAAGGCAAACCGGAACCGACCATCGACCTGGTCTGCCTGTACCGCCGCGATGACAGCTCGCCGATTCTGGCGGCCTTCCTCGACACCGTACGCAACTTTCAACCGACCGTCATTCGCTAAACCCTCACCAGCCCTGACACCACCATGCCCACCCACACCATTCAGATCGAAGACGGCCAAAGCTACCGCTGCCCGGACGAAGAAACGCTGCTGCGCGGCATGGAGGCCCTCGGCCACAAGGGCATACCGGTGGGCTGTCGCAACGGTGGTTGCGGCGTCTGCAAGGTGGAGATTCTGGAAGGCAGCTATGTCAAGCGCGTGATGAGCCGCGAGCACATCACGGAAGAAGACGAAGCCGCCGGCCGTGTGCTGGCCTGCCGCGTGCGCCCCTGCAGCGACATGCGCCTGCAGGTGATCGGAAAAATGAAAGACCGTGTCTGTCGGGTGGTTGAACCGGCAAACGCTCCCTCTACATCAACCTAAAACCCCACTGGAGACAATAAAAATGGCAATGACAGGTGTTTTGCGACCCGGCCACGCGCAGCTGCGTGTGCTCGACATGGATGAGTCGGTCAAGTTCTATACCGACGTGATGGGCCTGGTGGAAACCGGCCGCGATGCCTCGGGCCGGGTCTATTTCAAGACCCGCGCCGAGCGCGACCACAACAGCGTGGTGCTGCGCCAGGCCGAGCGCGCCGGCCTGGACTTCATTGGCTACAAGGTGCTGAACAAGGCCACCCTGGAAGAGCTCGACGCCAAGCTCAAGGCCTATGGCGTCAGCACCGAGCGCATTGCCGCCGGTGAGATGCTGGAAACCGGCGAGCGCGTGCGCTTTCAGATTCCCACCGGCCACACCATCGAGTTGTATGCCGAAAAAACCGACGTCGGCAACGGCATGAGCTACAACGACCCGGAAGTCGACATCGTGGACGGCAAGGGCATCCGCCCGGTGCGCATGGACCACGCGCTGCTGTACGGCGGCGACATCGACGGCTCGCGCAAGCTGTTTGAAGAAGTGCTGGGTTTCAACCTGGTGGAGCGCGTCAAACTGGAAGACGGCACGACCGACCTGGCGGTCTGGCTGACCTGCAGCGCCAAGGCGCACGACATTGCCATGGTGCGCCACGCCGAAGACGGCAAGCTGCACCACGTGGCGTTCCAGCTGGCCAGCTGGGAGCAGGTGCTGCGCGCTGCCGACATCATGAGCATCAACCGCGTCTCCATCGACATCGGCCCGACGCGCCATGGCATCACGCAAGGCACCACCATCTATTTCTTTGACCCCTCGGGCAACCGCCTGGAGACCTTCTGCGGCGGCTACGACCACTACCCGGACAACCACCCGATCAGCTGGTCCTGGGAGCACGTCGGGCGCGGCATTTTCTACCACGACCGCAAGCTCAACCCGGC
>CAIUDG010000175.1 GCA_903897925.1 uncultured beta proteobacterium
GTAGAAGTCCATGGCGACCTGGTGCGGCGCCGGCACCAGCGGCCGCTCCATGGTCATGGTGGCGGTGAACAGCTCCTGCCAGGTGTAGCCGGCATCGGCATCCAGCACCCGTTCTATCGCGCCTTGTGCATTCATACCCCAGGCCGCCAGGTACCAGGCCAGCAATACGCCCAGCAACACCACCGCCACTGGCACGCCCTGCTGCCAGATCCGTTGCGCCCAGGTCGGCTTAGCCATGGTGACCGTCGGCCAGTGCCTCGCGCACTTCGTGCGCTACAGCGATGAATTCGGCGCTGTCGCGCAGGCCCAGATAGCGCGCATCCGGCAACGGCGACTGAATCACCTTGACGATGCGCCCCGGACGCGGCGACATCACCACAATCTTGCTCGACAGGTACACCGCCTCGGCGATCGAGTGCGTCACGAACACCACGGTGCGGCGCTCACGCTGCCAAAGCTGTTGCAACTGCTCATTGAGTCGGTCCCGGGTGATTTCATCGAGCGCGCCAAAGGGCTCGTCCATCATCAGAATCTTTGGCTCAAACGACAACGCCCGGGCAATCGACACGCGCTGCTGCATGCCCCCCGAAAGCTGCCACGGGTACTTGCCCTCAAAGCCCTGCAAGCCGACGCGTTCCAGGTGCTCTTGGGCAATCAGCCGCGCCTGCGCCTTGGGCAGGCCCTGAATTTGCAGCGGCAGCGTGACATTGGCCAGCACCGTGCGCCACGGAAACAGCGCCGGCGCCTGAAACACATAGCCATAAGCACGCGCCAGCCGCGCCGCATGGGGCGATACGCCATTTACCAGCACGCTGCCGGCGCTGATCTGTTCCAAATCGGCAATCACACGCATCAACGTGGTTTTGCCACAGCCCGAAGGCCCGATCAGCGAGACGAACTCGCCCTCGGCAATGTCCAGGTCAATGTCGCTCAGGGCGTGCACCGGGGCATCGGCGGTCTGGTAGACCACGCTGGCCTGGCGAACCTGTACCGCCAGGCGTGGTGCAGCAGGGGTCGGCAATGTATTTTCTGTGCTTGTCATGGGTGCCAATTCGATGCATGGGCGCAGCGCAAATGCGCCAAAGCGGTGCATTGCGCCACAAGTTAACCATTCGGTCAACTTATCCAGCGATGCTAGCCAGTTCCATGCCAGGCGCCATGGGGTTTTCACGGGCCTGGGCCCGACGGCGCTCTGCTCAGGCCATGAAAACGCGCGCTTTGCGCGGCGTCAGCACCAGGATTTCACCTTCCTTGAAAGCCTGGGCGGCATAGAGTTGCGCCGGAATCTGGGCTTCAATGATGTCGCCATTGCCGGCCGCCGAGGCATCCAGCGGCAGCAATTCAAGCCGCGCAATCGGCCCCACCACAATGGCGCGCACCAGCTTGGCCGGAATGCCGCGTTGCGTCGGCTCAGACGCTGGCGCACCGGCCTGGTAACGCTGCACCTCCAGATCGTGCGGGCGCACATAGGCAAAGGCCTTGGCATCCTGGATGCCGCTGTGCTCGGGCGTGGCCAGACGCACGCCATGCAGGTCTTCGCCGATCAGCATCTCGCCTTCGTGGGCGCGTCCGTGAAACAGGTTCACATCGCCCAGGAAGCCATAGACAAACGGGCTGGCCGGGTGGTCCCAGACCTGCTGCGGCGAACCGACCTGCTCGACCTGGCCCGCATGCATCAGCACCACGCGGTCGGCCACTTCCAGCGCCTCTTCCTGGTCGTGCGTGACAAATATGCTGGTCACGTGCAGGTCATCGTGCAAGCGGCGCAGCCAGCGCCGCAGTTCCTTGCGCACTTTGGCGTCCAGCGCGCCAAAAGGTTCGTCCAGCAGCAGCACCTTGGGCTCGACGGCCAGGGCACGCGCCAGGGCGATGCGCTGGCGTTGACCGCCAGAGAGTTGCGCCGGATAACGGTCCGACAGCCAGTCCAGCTGCACCAGACCCAGCAGTTCATGCACCTTCTGCTGGATCACGGCTTCGCTGGGCCGCAGCGCGCGCGGCTTCATGCGCAGGCCGAAGGCCACGTTGTCGAACACGCTCATGTGGCGGAACAGCGCATAGTGCTGGAACACAAAACCGACATTGCGCTCGCGCACATGCACATCGGTGGTGTCCTCGCCGCTGAACAGAATGCTGCCCTGATCGGCCGTTTCCAGTCCGGCGATGATGCGCAACAAAGTGGTCTTGCCGCAGCCCGAGGGGCCGAGCAGCGCTACTAGTTCACCGGAATCAATGTCCAGGCTGACGTCACGCAGCGCGTGAAAAGTGCCAAAGTCCTTGCTGACGTTGCGAATGGCAATGCTCATGGTGTGTTCTCGAAATTCAGGTAAAGACTCAGACCGGGTCCGCCACGCTGGCGGCCAGCGGCCGTTCCGGCGGCAGTGCAGCCGCCGCTTTTTGTTCACGTTCAAAGCGCCATTCCACCAGTTGCTTGATCAGCAAGGTCACCAGCGCCAGCAGGGCCAGCAAGGAGGCCACGGCAAATGCCGCCACTGACTGGTATTCGTTGTAGAGAATCTCGACGTGCAGAGGAATCGTGTTGGTCTGGCCGCGAATGTGGCCCGACACCACCGACACCGCACCGAACTCGCCCATGGCACGCGCATTGCACAAGATAACGCCATACACCAAGCCCCACTTGATGTTCGGCAGGGTAACGTGCCAGAAGGTCTGCCAGCCGGTGGCGCCCAGCACAATGGCGGCCTGTTCTTCGTCAGTGCCCTGGGCCTGCATCAGGGGAATCAGCTCGCGGGCAATGAACGGGAAGGTCACGAAAATGGTCGCCAGCACGATGCCGGGGATGGCAAACACAATTTTGATGTCGTGCGCCTGCAGCCACGGACCGATCCAGCCCTGGGCACCGAACATCAGCACGTAGGTCAGGCCGGCCACCACCGGCGACACCGAGAACGGCAGATCGACCAGCGTCGTCAAGAACGCTTTGCCACGAAATTCAAACTTGGCGATGGCCCAGGCCGCGGCCACGCCAAACACCAGGTTCAGCGGCACCGCAATGGCGGCAATCAACAGCGTCAGGCGGATGGCGCTCCAGGCGTCCGGTTCGCGCAGCGCGTCCAGCGCGGCATCCAGGCCCTGGCGCGTGGCCTCGGTGAACACGGCGGCCAGCGGCAGCACCAGAAACAGGAAGAGGAAGGCGAACGCAATGCCGGTGAGCGTCCAGCGCACCCACAACGGTTCGGTGGTGCCGGCCTTGGCGCTGCGACGCGGGGTGTTGTGGCTCATGCACTGGCTCCGGAACGGCGCCGCTGCCAGGCCTGCAATCCATTGATGACCAGCAGCAGCACAAAGGAAATCACCAGCAAGACCACCGCCACCGCGGTAGCGCCGGCATAGTCGTATTGCTCCAGCTTG
Source organism: uncultured beta proteobacterium (assembly GCA_903897925.1). Taxonomy (GTDB): domain Bacteria; phylum Pseudomonadota; class Gammaproteobacteria; order Burkholderiales; family Burkholderiaceae_C; genus Allorhodoferax. The sequence goes on from CAIUDG010000175.1 coordinate 3,370, forward strand.
CCGATGATGATCAGCGGCGTGATCTCGGACACCATGGGCATGTTGCCGGCAATGAAAATCACCGAGCCATATTCACCAATGGCGCGCGCAAAGGCCATGGCAAAGCCGGTCAGCAGGGCCGGCGCGATGGTCGGAAAAATGACATAACGAAAGGTCTGCCAGCGCGAGGCGCCCAGACAGGTGGCGGCCTCTTCCAATTCTTTTTCGGCATCTTCCAGCACCGGCTGCACCGTGCGCACCACAAACGGCAGACCGATGAAGATCAGGGCAATTACCACGCCGTTCGGATTGAACGCCAGATTGATGCCATACGGCACCAGCAGCGCACCAACCCAGCCATTGCTGGCCAGCAGCGCCGTCAGCGAGATACCGGCAACCGCGGTCGGCAGAGCAAACGGCAGGTCCACCAGGGCATCGACCATTTTCTTTCCGGGAAACGGATAGCGAACCAGCACCCAGGCCAGCAACAAACCGAACACCGCATTGACCGACGCGGCAATCAGTGAAGCACCAAATGTCAGGCGGTAAGAGGCCATCACGCGCGGGCTGCTGACCGCCACAACAAACTGGTCCCAGGTCAGCGTGAACGTTTTGAACACCAGTGCCGACAGAGGAATCAGCACGATCACGCTCAAATAGAACAGGGTGTAACCCAGCGCCAGATGGAAGCCCGGCAGAACCCGGCGTGTGGCGCGTTTGCGCGCGCCCTGCGGCGCGCTCACGGCAATGGAGGCAGCACCCATTTACTTGACGCTGTAAATCTTGTCGAACTGGCCACCGTCATTGAAGTGCACCTTTTGCGCTTCGGCGAGCGAGCCAAAGTAGTCTTCCACGGTGAACAGCTGAATCGGCTTGAAGGTGGCGGCATATTTTTTCAGGATCGCCGCGTTGGTCGGGCGGATCGCATGCCGTGCCGCAATTTCCTGGGCCTCGTCGGTATACAGAAAATTCAGATAGGCCTTGGCCAGTTCGGCCGTACCTTTTTTGGCCACGGTGCGCTCCACTACCGCCACCGGATTTTCCGCAACGATGCTGCTTGAGGGATGTACTGCATCGACCTTGCCGCTACCAAACTCCCGGTCCACCGAGACCACTTCGGACTCGAAAGTAATCAGCACGTCGCCGATATTGCGTTGCAGGAAGATGGTGGTGGCATCACGCCCCCCCTTGGCCAGCACCGGCACATTTTTGTACAGCTTGGCGACAAACTCGGCGGCTTGCGCATCGCTGCCGCCCTTTTTGCGCACCGCGCCCCAGGCGGCCAGGTAGGCCATACGGCCGTTGCCACCGGTCTTGGGGTTGACCAGCACCACCTGGATGCCGGGCTTGATCAGATCGTCCCAGTCCCGGATGTTTTTGGGATTGCCATGGCGCGTCAGAAACAGCATGGTGCTGTAGGTTGGCGCGGCGTTGTGCGGAAAGCGCTTTTTCCAGTCTTTGGCAACAATGCCGGACTGGGCCAGAAATTCCACGTCGGTGGTGGTGTTCATGGTGACCACGTCGGCGTCCAGACCGTCGTTCACGGCCCGCGCCTGGGCACTGGAGCCGCCATGCGACTGGTCGATCTTGATGTCCTTGCCGCTGGATTTTTTGACGCTGGCAATGAAGGCGCTGTTGACATCCTTGTAGAACTCGCGCGACACGTCATACGAGGCATTGAGCAAACTGTTTTGTGCAAATGCCAGCGGACTGGCGCAAAACGCAACAGCAGCAACAAGGGTGGACAGCAGGCGCTTGGAATACTGGATAGGCATGGTGAGGAGATGTCGCAAAGGGCCAGCCCCGGCGGGGCGAAGCCGTGATTCTGACCAAAGCCCGGGCAAACTCCAACGACGCATTGGTTGTATGCATATAACTGACGCGGGCCTGTTATAAATTGGGCCGCCCCTTCCGCACTTGTCCGACAATACCTTTCTTGCCACCCACCCCGACCGCCGCCGCACGCCCGATGTCCGACACGCCGAAATCCGCCCCCGCCAAAAGCCCGGCCGCGCCGACCCTGCGCAAACCACGCGGGCGCGGCCATGAGCGCCACGAGGAAATTCTGCAGGCGGCCACCAAGCTCTTCATCGAGCACGGGGTGGACACCGTTTCCACCCGCCGCATCGCCAGCGAAGTGGGCATTTCGCAAACCGCGCTGTATGTCTACTTTCCCACCAAAGACGCCATCTTGCAGGCACTGTGCGAGGCCTGCTTCAAAAGGCTGACCGCGCTGTTCCAGATCGACCTGCAGCAAGGCCGCAACTGGACCGAGCGGCTGCGCCGCATCATGCAGACCTATGTGCGCTTCGGGCTGGACCATCCCGACGAATACCGCCTGTCTTTCATGACGCCCAATGCACACAAAGCAGAGCAGGTGTTCAATTTTGACGCCCCCGTGGAGGAGCAGGAAATCGGCGTCCAGTGTTTTCTGATGCTGCTGCACGCGGTGCGGGAATTTCTGGCGGAAAACGCCATTGCGCAAGACCCCTACGCGGCGACCCAGTGCATTTGGGCCGGAGGCCATGGCCTGGTCTCGCTGATGATCACCGTGCCCAATTTTCCCTGGACCGAGCGCGAATCCCTGATCCACAGCGCCACCACCCTGTTGCTCAACGGCATCACCAACCCAAGCGGCGCCGCACCGCTGTAGCCATCGATTTGCTACACATCAAACACCCTGCAGCCAGGCGCTGAAGCCAGGGTTTTGGAGCACGCCTTGCGGTGAAAGAACGCAAGCCTTAGCAAATTCTGCCCATCCTGATGCGCACCACCGAGTCCCTGGAAGCGACCCAACTGAAAAGCAAGGAAGCCGGCGCCAAGGCCTGGATGGTCAAGCCCTTCACACCCAAGCAAATCATCAATGCCGTCCACAAGTTAAGCATTTAGCGGCTTGGCAGTCACGCTACTCGGCCTCGACAGTTTCCGGTTCAACGATTACTAATCGTTGACAACTGTTCACTGAACATGTAAATTCCGGCAAATTCGTCCGGCCCGCTTGGCACGCCCTTTCTGGCGTGCTTCCGACCAGACCCTGAAAGGGAGCCTGCCGTGAAATTCTCAACCCCTGTGCGCCTGCGCCTGGCGCTTTTTCTGCTCGGCCTGGGCGCTGCCCTGGCACTGGGCGGCTGCAGCCAACCGGCTGCCGAAGCCAGTCCGCTGCCGGTGGCATTGGTGACACAGGCGCGCAGCAGCGATACCCTGACGGCAAGCAGCTATCCCGGTGAAGTGCAGGCACGCTTTGAAACCGCCCTGGCGTTCCGGCTGCCGGGGCAGCTGCGCATGCGCTATGTCCATCTCGGCGACCGGGTGCACAAAGGCCAGCTGCTGGCCGAACTCGACCCCCAAGACCCGCAAGCGCAGCAGAGCGCAGCCCAGGCCCAGCTCAGCGCCGCCCAGGCGCGTCTGAGCCTGGCCCAGACAGTGGCGCAGCGCAACACCGCGCAGGCCAAAGAAGCGCTGATCAGCGCCAGCGAAAACGAACAAAGCCTGGCCACGGCCGCGGTCGCCGCGGCCGATGTCCAGGTCGCCGGCAAGCAACTGGAAATGGCGCAACACCAACTGCAGTACACCCGCCTGCTGGCCCCGCAGGACGGCATCATCACCAGCGAAGACGCCGAATCCGGCGCGGTGCTGGGCGCCGGCCAGAAAGTGTTCGGCCTGGCCTGGGGCGCACCAAACGATGTATTGATCGACGTACCGGAAAGCCGCATTGGCAGCATTCAGCCACTGGCCAAGGCCGACATTGCGCTGTCGGGCGACACGCAAACCCACTGGCGCGCCCAGGTGCGCGAAATCGCCCAGGCCGCCAACCCGCAAACCCGCAGTTACCGCGTCAAACTCGGTCTGCAAGCTGGTGCCACGGCGCCCAAAATAGGCATGACGGTGCTGGTTTCCTTGGACCCTGCCAGGCATGCGCCGCTGGTGGAAATACCCGCCACTGCGCTGTTCCATGACGGCAGCGCGCCCGCCGTCTGGGTGCTCCATCCGGGCGACAACCAGCTGCAGATCCGGCGCGTCACGGTGGCCGCTTATGCTGCGCAAAGCGTCAGCCTGAGTGCCGGTCTGCAAGCCGGTGAAACCGTGCTGGCGCAGGGTGTGCACACCGCCAGTGCCGGCATGCGGGTGGCCCCACGCGCGGTTGCCGACAGCGAGGCCACACCATGAAAGCGTCTTTCAATCTGTCGGCCTGGACGCTGCGGCACCGGGCCCTGGTGATTTATTTGATGGTGGTGGTCTCGGTGCTGGGTGTGCTGGCCTATCGCCACCTGTCGCAGTCGGAAGACCCGCCCTTCACCTTCAAGGTGATGGTGATCCAGACCTACTGGCCCGGTGCCACTGCGCGCCAGATGCAGGAACAAGTCACCGACCGGATTGCGCGCAAACTGCAGGAAACACCGAACCTGGATTTCCTGCGCAGCAACTCGCGTCCGGGCGCCTCGCAGCTGTTTTTCAACATCAAGGATTCCGCGCCGACCCAGGAAGTTGCCGCCACCTGGTACCAAGTGCGCAAGAAAGTGTCCGACATCGCCGCGCAATTGCCGCCGGGCGTGCAGGGCCCGTTCTTCAACGACGAATATGGTGACGTCTATACCAATTTGTACGCGCTCAGCGGCGACGGCTTCACGCCGGCCCAACTGCATGACTACGCCGAAAATATCCGCCAGGAAGTGCTGCGCGTCGACGGCATCGGCAAGGTCGACCTGATCGGCGACCAAACCCAGCATGTGGTGATCGAACTCGACCCGGTGCGCATGGCGCGCATGGGGCTGTCGGCACAGGAAATCGGCCAGACCCTGGCACGCCAGAATGCGGTGGCACCGGCCGGTCGCTTCAGCACCGGCTCGGACCTGGTCTATGTGCAAGTCAGCGGCCAGCTCAACACGGTGCAGGATATTGCCCAAACGCTGTTGTCGACCCACGGCCAAAGTATCCGCCTGGGCGACATTGCCACCATCCGGCGCGGCTACGACGACCCGCAAACCCAATACCTGCGCCACGAAGGCCAGGTAGCACTGGGCATTGGCATCACCATGGCCAAGGGCGGCGACGTGATTGCCCTGGGCCACGCGCTGGACCAGCGCATCGCCGAAGCCACGGCACGCTTGCCCCTGGGGCTAAAACTCAGCGTGATGGAAAGCATGCCGAACGCAGTGGCCCAGTCGGTGAATGAGTTCATCAACGCGGTCGCCACCGCCATCGGCATTGTGCTTTTGGTCAGCCTGGCGACGCTGGGCCTGCGCACCGGCATGGTGGTGGTCATTGCCATTCCTTTTGTGCTGGCCGCCACTGCCTGCCTGATGTATGTGTTTGACGTCGGACTGCACAAGGTCTCGCTCGGCACCCTGATTCTGGCGCTGGGGCTGCTGGTGGACGACGCCATCATTGCCATCGAGATGATGAAAGTGAAGCTGGAGCAGGGCTGGGACCGCATGCGCGCAGCCGCCTTTGCCTATGAGTCAACCGCTTTTCCAATGCTTACCGGCACCCTGGTCACGGTGGCCGGCTTTCTGCCGATTGCACTGGCCAAGTCCAGCACCGGCGAATACACACGCTCGATTTTTCAGGTCTCGGCGTTCTCGCTGATGCTGTCCTGGCTCGCCGCCGTGACCGTGATTCCACTGCTGGGTTATTACCTGTTGCCGCAGGCCAAGGACGCGCACCATGCCAGCACCGGCTTGTACCAGACGCCGTTTTATGCACGCCTGCGCGGCGTGCTGAACCAGTGTGTACGGCACCGCTATGCGGTGATCGGCGCCACGGTGCTGCTGTTCCTGCTGAGCCTGGCGGCCTTCAGCCACATTCCACAACAATTCTTTCCCAGCTCCGACCGCAGTGAGCTGCTGATCGATCTGAGCCTGCCGGAAAACGCTTCCATCAGCGCCACCGAACACCAGGTACTGCGCCTGGAAGCGCTGCTCAAGAACAACCCCGATCTGCTGCGCATGAGCAGCTTTGTCGGCACCGGCGCACCGCGCTTTTACCTGCCGCTGGACCAGCAGTTTGCCCGGCCCAACTTTGCCCAGATTTTGCTCAGCGCCAAAGACCTCGCGGCCCGCGCGCGCCTGGAAACCCAAATGGCAACGGCACTGGCACGCGATTTCCCGGCGCTGCGCGGACGCATCAGCCGGCTCGAAAACGGGCCGCCGGTGGGCTTTCCGATCCGCTTTCGCGTGCGCGGTGAAGACCTGAACACGGTGCACCAAATAGCCGAACAACTGGCCCAGACTTTGCGCAGCGACAGCCGCCTGAGCAATGTGCAGCTGGACTGGGACGAACCCTCGGTGCGCAATCTGCTGCTGCGCGTGGACCAGCAAAAAGCCCGCGCCGCCGGTCTGAGTTCCGAAGACATTGCCAACTTCGTCAACATGAATCTGAGTGGCTACGCCGTCACCCAGTTGCGCGAGCGCGACAAGCTGATCGCGGTCGAATTGCGGGCGCCGCGCCAGCGCCGCCTGCAGCCGGAACAGCTCGCGGCGCTGGCCATCCAGACGCCCTCTGGCAGCGTGCCGCTGGCGCAAGTCGCCAGCATCGCCTACCAGCAGGACTATGGCGTGGTCTGGGAACGCGACCGCCTGCCCACCATCACGGTGCAATCCGACACCATCGCCGGTGTCCAGGCCATCACCCTGGGCCGCGACTGGGACCACAATCTCGAGGCACTGCGCGCCACACTGCCGTCCGGCTACCACATCGACATCGGCGGTGCAGTAGAAGAAAACGGCAAGGCACAAGCCTCCATCAATGCGCAGATACCGGTGATGGTGGTGGTGGTGCTGACGCTGCTGATGATTCAGCTGCAAAGCCTGTCGCGCGTGGCGCTGGTGGTGCTGACCGCGCCGCTGGGACTGATTGGCGTGGTGCCGGCCTTGTGGCTGTTTGGCAAGCCGTTTGGCTTTGTCGCACTGCTGGGCATCATCGCCATGTTCGGCATCATCATGCGCAACTCGGTGATTCTGTTAGACCAGATCGACCAGGACATTGGCGCCGGGGCCCAGCGCTGGGACGCCGTGGTCGACGCCACGGTACGCCGCTTCCGGCCCATTGCATTGACTGCCGCCGCCGCCGTGCTGGCCCTGATTCCGCTGCTCAGCGGCAACTTTTTCGGCCCGATGGCGACGGCCCTGATGGGCGGCATCACCGTGGCCACCGTGCTGACCCTATTTTTCCTGCCGGCCCTGTATGCCGCCTGGTTCCGGGTGCAGCCGCACGAAACCGCCACCAGGAGTGCCCCATGAATCCGCTCTTTCTGCCGCGCAGCCGCCACCTCGGCGCGCTGGCCGTGCTGCTGGTCCTGAGCGCCTGCAGCGCCGGTCCGGATTTTGTTCGCCCCGACCCACCGGCGGCGACGCACTACACCGAAGGCGCGCCGCCACCGGCCCCCGGCCAGACCGTGGTCTTCGGCACACCGACAGCGGCCTGGTGGACCGCCCTGCAATCCGACGCGCTCAACGCGCTGGTGGAAGAGGGTCTGGCGCACAACCCGGATTTGCAAAGTACCGAAGCCGCACAACGCGGCGCCAGCGCCCAGCTGCGCGCCCAGCTCGGCCAAAGCACGGCACCGCAAGTGCAGCTGCAGTCGCAATACGCCCGGCAACGCGCCATTGGCCTGCCCACACTCGGGCCGCCCACCGACACCTACGACGTTTATGCCACAGTGATTCAGGCGCAATACGACCTGGACCTGTTCGGTGCCATTCGCCGCGCCAACGAAGCCGCCAGTGCGCACCTGGACGCCAGCCGCTTCGAATGGCAGGCTGCGCAGCAAACCCTGGCGGCCAACATCGTCGCCACCGCCATCCACGCTGCGGCACTGCGCCAGCAACTGCAGGCGAGCCAGGACAGCCTGGTGGCTGCGCGCCAGCAGCTTGACTGGGTCACGCGCCGGCAACAGCTGGGCGCGGTCTCGCGCAGCGAACAAAGCGATGCCGAACGCGCCTACCAGGACGCCGCACAACAAGTGCCCAACCTGCAAGCGCAATGGCAGCGCAGTCACCATGCACTGGCGGTGCTGCTGGGCCGCGCCCCCCAGGACGCCCCGCCCGATCTGGACTTTGCCAGCCTGCAGCTGCCGGAACAGGTGCCGGTGGAAATCCCCTCCGAACTGGTACACCGGCGTCCCGACATCCTGCTCGCAGAAGCCAGCGTGCATGAGGCCAGCGCCCGGCTCGGCCTGGCCACCGCCAACCTGTATCCGCAAATCCGCCTCAGCGCCAGCTTCGGCTCGGAGAGCTTTACTGCCGAGCACTTCCTGCAGGATTCGACCTCGGTGTGGAGCTTTGCCGGTGGCCTGGTACAACCGCTGTTCCAAGGCGGCGCCCTGCATGCCCAGAAAGACGCCGCAACGCTCGCGCTCAGCAGCGCCAGCGCGCGCTACCGCGGCACCGTGTTGCGCGCCTTCCAGAACGTCGCCGACGCCATGCGCACCCTGGAAGCCGACGCCGCGCTGCTGGGCATGCTGGACGCCAGCCGGCAGGCCGCACAGCAGACTCTGCAAGACACCCGCCGCCGCGCCGCTTTAGGCGCCAGCCAGGCAGGCGAGGTGGCGCGCCGCGAAGCCCAGTGGCAACAGGAAAATGTGCGCTGGATTGGCGCGCGCAGCACGCGCCTGATCGACACCGTGGCACTGTTCCAGGCCACCGGTGCGCCGGTGCGTAAAGACTGAGCCAAGCCAGGCGGCTCAGCCGAGCGCCTGCAACACCACGTCCTTGGTCAGGGTGGGCACAAAAGTTTCAATGAAACTGTAGGCATAGCCACGCAGCCAGGCCCCACGCTTGACACCCAGGCGCGTCACATTGATCTGGAACAGGTGCCCGGCGTCCAGAATGCCAAGCTGGCGATCGCGTTCGGCGTCGAGTGCCACCGAAGCCACAATGCCCACGCCCATGCCGAGTTCGACATAGGTCTTGATCACATCGGCATCCATGGCGCTGAGCACCACGTCCGGATGCAGGTTTTCCGAAGCAAAGGCATTGTCGATGTGCGAGCGTCCGGTGTAGCCGGATTCATACGTGATGATCGGGTACTGGGCCAGCTGGGCCAGTGTGATCGGCTGCTGCTGCAACTGCAGCGGATGGCCCTGCGGCACCACCACGCTGTGGGTCCAGCGGTAACAGGGCAGCGTCACCAGCGCGGCGTAATCGGCCAGCGCTTCGGTGGCGACACCAATATCGGCCTCGCCCGAGATCAGCATCTGCGCCACCTGCTTCGGCGAGCCCTGGTGCAGGTGCAGCGACACCTTGGGGAACTTGTCACGAAAATCCTTCACCACCTGCGGCAGCGCATAACGCGCCTGCGAATGGGTCGCGGCACTCGACAGCTGACCGGTTTCTTCGGACTGGAAGTCGCGCCCGGCTCGCTTCAGATTTTCAGCGTCCTGCAGCAGGCGTTCGACAATTGGCAACAGCTGCACGCCCGGCGGTGTCAGACCGGTCAGGCGCTTGCCAGCGCGGACAAAAATTTCCACGCCAAGCTCATCTTCCAGTTCCCGAATCTGGCGACTCACGCCCGGCTGCGAGGTGTGCAGCGCGGCCGACACCTCGGTCAGATTGAAGCCACTGCGCACCGCCTCGCGGACTGAGCGAAGTTGTTGAAAATTCATCCCGGTTCCTAGAGCCGGGCAATCGACACTTCGGTCGATTTCACCAGCGCCACCACCTCCGAGCCGACCTTGAGCTGCAGGTCGTCCACCGAGCGCGTGGTGATCACCGAGGTGACAATGCCCCAGGGCGTTTCGACATCGACTTCCGACACCACATCGCCGCGCAGTATTTCCCGCACTTTGCCTTTGAACTGGTTGCGTACATTGATAGCTTGTATAGACATAGGATTTCCTTGAAAAGTAAGGGTAGGTTGTGGTGAAAAATTCAGATGGCCCAGCGCAAACCATGCGCCGGTACGCCGGGCCAGGCATCGGCCAGCGGCGCTGCTTCCGACTCCAGCGGCGCGCGTTGCAAGACCCGGTGCAAAATCGATTCCTCCAGTGCACCAAAGGCCGCATCACTACGCTGGCGCGGACGCGGCAAATCAATGCGCTGGTCCAACGCGATCACACCGTCTTCAATCAGCACCACGCGATCCGCCAGTGCCACCGCTTCCTGCACATCGTGGGTCACCAGCAGTGCCGTAAAACCATGGCGCAACCACAAAGACTCAATCAGGCCGTGCATCTCAATGCGGGTCAGGGCGTCCAGCGCACCCAGAGGTTCGTCGAGCAAGAGCAGGTCCGGCTGGTGCACCAGCGCACGCGCCAACGCCACGCGCTGACGCTGGCCACCGGACAGGCGCGCCGGCCAGTCCTGCTGACGCTCTGCCAGACCGACCTGGGCCAGCACCTGGGCCGCATCACCATGGCGTGCTTCGTCCAGGCCCAGGGCAACGTTGTCGAGCACGCGTTTCCAGGGCAGCAAACGGGCCTCCTGAAACATGATGCGGGTATCGGCACGCGGCCCTTGCACGCCGACGCCATCGACCAGCAGGGTGCCGGCAGAAGCCGTCTCCAGACCGGCCACCAGGCGCAACAAGGTGCTCTTGCCGCAACCGCTGCGTCCGACAATGGCGACAAATTCGCCTGCCGCGATATGCAGCTGGGTGTTACTCAGCACGGTGCGTGCGCCAAAGCGTTTGCTCAGGCCTTGGGCCTGCAGGGACACGCCGCGTGCTGCGCTGGATATCTGTTGGTTGCTCATGCCAGGCCCTTCTGGTATCCCGGGTGCCAGCGCAACCAGCTGCGTTCCAGCGCGCTGGCAAACCAGTCCGCCAGCTTGCCCAGCAAGGCGTACAGCAGAATCCCCACCAGCACCACATCGGTCTGCAAAAACTCACGCGCATTCATGGTCAGATAGCCAATGCCGGCCTGCGCCGAAATGGTTTCGGCAACGATCAGAATCACCCACATCAGGCCGAGCGAAAAGCGCAAGCCGACCAGAATGCTGGACAGCGCTCCCGGCAAAATCACCTGGGTGTAGAGCTGCCAGCGCCGCAGACCATACATGCGCGCCATTTCTATCAGGCCCGGATCGACATTGCGAATGCCGTGAAAGGTATTCAGATAAATCGGGAAAAACACCGACACGGCAATCAGAAACACTTTGGCCGACTCGTCAATGCCGAACCACAAAATCACCAGCGGAATCATGGCCAGCGCCGGTATATTGCGCAGCATCTGAATGCTCGAGTCGAGCAGGGTTTCGAACCAGCGTATCGAGCCACTCAGCAAACCCAGCAGCAAACCGGCGCCAGCGCCAATGAACAGCCCGGTGAAAGCACGCAGCGTGCTGACTTTGACATGCAGCCACAAGGCGCCGGACTCGGCCAGCGTCCAGGCGGCTATGGCGACATCGAAGGGCGCTGGCAGCACCCGGCTCGACAACCAACCCTGGGCCGCGCTGATTTGCCAGAGCACCAGCAATAGCAGCGGTAGCAGCCAGGGCAGCAGTAGCGTGCCGGCCTTGCGCAAGGGGCGCCCCAGCAGCTGCCAGGGAAGCGGTGCGACGACGCTGTGCGGTACGACAGTGGAATGCGTCATGCGGCTGGCCTCACCCCAGATTCACCGGTGCCGCATGGCGCAGGTTGAGCTTTTTCGGAATCAGCTGGAGTTCCAGAAACGTGTCGGCAATCGCTTGCTGCTCGGCCAGGATGTCGGCGTTCACCACTTTAGTACCGAAGGCCACACGCCCGATGTAAAGCTCCGTGATGCGTTTCTCCAGACCGAGCACCTGCGACAGTTCGGCAGCGGCGGCGGCCTTGTTGGCGCCGACCCAGCTGTCAATGGCGTCAATTTCGGCAATGGCAATCTTCAATACGTCGGGATTTTTGCTGGCGTAGTCGCGTGAACTGAAGTAGTACTGGCGGTTGTTGGCCACACCACTGGCGTCGGCCAGCAGGCGCGCATCCAGCGTCTTCTGCGCCGCAGCCAGGAACGGGTCCCAGATCGCCCAGGCGTCTACAGCGCCTTTTTCAAAGGCCGCGCGCGCATCTGGGGGTGGCAGGAAAATCGGTGTGACATCGCTGTACTGGAGGCCGTTTTTTCTCAGCAGCTGGACCAGCATGTAATGCACGTTGGAGCCCTTGTTCAGGGCAATGCGCTTGCCCTTCAGCTCAGCCACCGACTGTATCTTCGCGTCCTTCGGCACCAGCAGTCCCTCCAGGCGCGGACGTGGCACGGTGGCTGCGGCATAGACCAAAGGTGCACCGGCGGCCTGGGCAAAAATGGGTGGCGCTTCGCCAACGTCGCCAAAATCAATCGAACCCACGTTGAGTGCTTCGAGCTGCACCGGGCCGGCGTTGAACTCGGTCCAGCTGACTGCCACGCCCAGCGGCGCCAGGCGTTTTTCCAGCGATCCACGGTTTTTGATCAGCGACAGCCAACCTTTCTGGTAGCCGATGCGCAACACACGGTTGCTGCTCTGCGCAAAGCTGGCGCCACCGAACACGCTCAGCGCGCTGGCAGCGGCCGTGCCCAGCACACGGCGACGATCGATTGGACTGGTCAGGAATTGCATAGTAAAGATCCTTCGGTAAATTTCTGCGGCCTCAGACGCTGCACAGCACCTGAGAAAAAGGGACATCGGCAAAACGACCCGCGTTGGTTTGCTGGACTTGCAAGGTGTCGCGCAACAAGGTGTTGACGGCCTCGTCCAGCCGCGCCGCAATATCCGGCGCCACCTGGTACGCGCCCTCGGGTGTCAGCGGCACCTGGGCGTCAGTGGCATATATGCCCGACAGAATCTGTTTCGCGCCGAGCGACTGCAACACCGGGCGCAAGGCATAGTCGAGTGCCAGCATGTGGTGCGGGCTGCCACCGGTGGCCAGCGGCAACACCGTCTTGCCCTTGAATGCGTCCTGCGCCAGCAGGTCCAGAAACACTTTCAGAACTCCGCTGTAGGCGGCCTTGTAAACCGGTGTCGCCACCACGATCACCTCGGCCCGCGCCACCTGCCCGACGGCGCGGCTGACGGTTGGGTGGCCAAAATCGGCCAGCAGTAGCGCTTGTGGCGACAAGTCGCGCACCCGCAGGCGATCGACCTGCTGGCCGCGCAGTTCCAGACGCTGGCCCACGGCTTCCAGCACGGCAGCAGTGCGCGAGCGATCGGAAGGGCTTCCGGCAATAAGTAGTACAGACATGTGACAGCCTTTGATCAACGCAGGGAGCGGCTTACTTTTTGGTATAGATCTGGTCAAAGCTGCCGCCGTCGGCGAAGTGCGCCTTGTCGGCCTGCTCCCAGCCACCAAAGGCCTGTTCGATAGTGAACAGTTGGATCTTGGCGAACTGTTGGGCATATTTGGCCTTGGCCTTTTCCGAAATCGCCGGCCGGTAGAAGTTCTTGCCGGCGATGTCCTGGCCTTCCTCGCTGTACAGGTATTTCAGGTATTCCTCAGCGACGGCGCGCGTGCCTTTCTTGTCCACATTGCGATCGACCACCGCCACCGGTGGCTCGGCCAGAATGCTCAGCGGCGGCGCCACCACGTCAAACTTGGCACCAAATTCCTTGCCCAGCAGATAGGCTTCGTTTTCCCAGGCAATCAAGACATCGCCCTGGCCGCGCTGTGCAAACGTGATGGTGGAGCCGCGTGCGCCGGTGTCCAGAATCGGCACATTGGCGTACAGCTTGGCAACAAACGCTTTCGCCTTGGCCTCGCTGCCGTACTTGCGCTTGGCAAATTCCCAGGCGGCCAGATAGTTCCAGCGCGCGCCGCCCGAAGTCTTCGGATTCGGCGTGATCACCTGGATATCCGGGCGAATCAGATCGTCCCAGTCCTTGATGCCCTTGGGATTGCCCGCGCGCACCGCAAAAATAATGGTGCTGTTGTAGGGCGCCGAGTTGTGCGGCAAGCGCTTTTGCCAGTCTTTGGCCAGCCAGCCACCGTTGCGGCTGATGGCGTCAATGTCCCCGGCCAGCGCCAGCGTCACCACATCGGCGTCCAGGCCGTCAATCACCGAGCGCGCCTGCTTGCCGGAGCCACCGTGGCTTTGCTTGATGCTGACGTCCTGGCCGGTCTTGGCCTTCCAGTATTTGGTGAAGGCAGCGTTGTAGTCCACGTAGAGCTCGCGCGTCGGATCGTAGGACACGTTGAGCAGGGTCACGGTCTGCTGCGCCAGCGCGCCCAGCGCGGCGCTGCCCAGGGCCACGGCGCCAGCCCAGCGGGCCAGAGTCAGTAGCAGCGGGCGGCGGGAAAAAAATGAAGTTGACACCTTAGGGCTCCAAAAAAATGCAAGGCAAGCATGCGATGGAGCGAATTCTGGAAGCCAATCGTTAGAACCAGAACTACTAAATTTTCATTTCTATATTACTTTTTCGATTTTTCAGACCTTGTTTCGTCTTTGGAACGCCGACTTCATATCTGTTTTTGTAGCTTGCAAGTAGCAAAAGCTTCCTTCGTGTTCCGGACCGGGCAACCCAGAATTTGTCTTCCCAAGCCACCGGAGCACACACCGCGATGCTGAAATTTGACGAACTTCCTGACCCCTTTAACGACAACCCGTTCCACGAAAACGCCCTGCTACCGAACCTGGGCATTGCGGTTTTATGGGTCGTTCTGGTCCATGTGCTGCTGTATTTCTGGCTGCTCTGAACAAGTAAACAAGGAAAAAACCATGAGCTTTTACCAAGACTTCAAGGACAAGCAGGCCATACAAGCCTGGCAGGCGCCGAGCCGCGCGCCCTACCAGACCTTTGATCTCAAGCGCCTGGCACCGACCCTGGGCGCAGAAATCCACGGCGTCGATTTGTCGCAGGAGATTCCAGCGGTGCAATTTGCCGAAATCCAGCGCGCCATGCGCGAGCACCTGGTGCTGGCGTTTCGCGCCCAGCACATCAACGCCGAACAACACAAGCAGTTCGCGCGCCGCTTCGGCAGCCTGCATCGCCACCTGCTGGCGAAAAGCCGGGCCATTGCCGGGGGCACCGACGACCCGGAAATCCTGGCCTGGCGCACCGGCCCGGAGTCCCGCTTCACGGCCGGCGATGCCTGGCACCACGATGTGTCCTGCGACGCTACGCCGATCTGGGGCTCGTTCCTGCACGTAACCCACTTGCCACAAGGCGGGGGTGGCGACACCGCGTTTGCCAACATGGTGCTGGCCTACGAATCCCTGTCCGAACCCTACCAGCGCCTGCTCGACGGTCTTAGCGCCGTGCACGACGGCGCCCGCGCCTGGACCGCCGGCTATGGCTCGCAACCAGAACCCGGAAAAACCTTTCCGGCGTCGGAGCACCCGGTGGTGGCGCGCCATCCGCACAGCGGCGCCAAGTTTCTGTTCGTCAACGAAGCCTTCACCTCGCACATCGTGCAGCTGACGCGCAGCGAGAGCACAGCGGTGCTGGAACACCTGTACCGCCACATCGAAAGGCAGCTGGCGTTCCAGGTGCGTGTGCACTGGGAACCCGGCACCCTGCTGTTCTGGGACAACTGGGCCACACAGCACCACGCGGTCTGGGACTACTTTCCGCAGGAACGCTGGGGCGAACGCGTCTCGGTGCTGTTGCCGCACGGTCCGCAAGCCTGATCAAAAGATGATTTGGTTATTTGGAACTGAAATAAAACTCGTTTGAGTTTTAAAGAAGCAGTTCTACATTCCATTCTTCATCAGATTTTGGACATAAGGGAACCATTCATCATGACGATTACAGCTGAACAAACCACCCCGGCGGCAGCACTGGAGTCACTCCAATCGGTCGCCAAGGCCACCGGCCTGCCCTTTGCCGGCGCGGTGCCGCCCGCGCTGGCCTGGAGCCTGGTGCGCGCAGGCGCGGCGTTGCTGGTGGACGTGCGCAGCGCCGAAGAACGCAAGTTTGTCGGCCAGGTACCGGACAGTCTGCACGTGGCCTGGGCCACCGGCACGGCGCTGACGCGCAACCCGCGCTTTGTACGCGAACTCGAAGCCAAGACCGGCAAGCACGCCACCGTGCTGCTGCTGTGCCGCAGTGGCAAGCGCTCGGCACTGGCAGCGCAAGCCGCCACGGCTGCCGGCTTCACCCGCGTCTTCAATATCCTGGAAGGCTTCGAAGGCGAGCTCAACGCGGCCCAACAGCGCGGCAGCCAGGACGGCTGGCGCTTTCACGGACTGCCCTGGGTGCAGGACTGACATGAGCGAAGCCATTTTCGATGTGCAAGCAGTGGTCGGCGACCTCGCCGCCGCGCGCCAGGACTGGCGCAACGCCCAGCAGCGCTACAGCGAAACCGGCGGGCGCGAACTGCCGGCGCGCGAGGCTATGGCGGACATCATGCAGGGCTTGCGTGGCGTGCTGTTTCCCATGCGCCTGGGTCCGAGCAATCTGCGCCAGGAAAACGAAGACTTCTATGTCGGTCACACCCTGGGCGCAGTGCTGCAGGCGCTGCACGCCCAGGTCCGGCTGGAACTGCGCTACAACGCCCGCCACAACGACGCCGCCAGCAGCAGTGCGCTGGACGCCAGCGCGGTGCACATCGTGCGCGACTTTGCCGAAGCGCTGCCAGGCATTCGGCGCCTGCTCGACAGCGACGTGGTGGCGGCCTACGAGGGCGATCCTGCGGCGCGCAGCGTCGATGAAGTGCTGCTCTGCTACCCCGGCATTCTGGCCATGGTCTATCACCGCGTGGCGCACGCTTTTTACCAAACCGGGGTGCCACTGCTGGCGCGCATCGTGGCCGAGCTGGCGCACGCCCAGACCGGCATCGATATCCATCCCGGTGCGCGTATTGGCGCCGGCTTCTTTATTGACCACGGCACCGGCGTCGTGATTGGCGAAACCGCCCACATCGGCCGGCGCGTGCGCATTTACCAAGCCGTCACGCTGGGCGCCAAAAACTTTCCACTCGATGCCGAGGGCAAACCCGTCAAGGGCGCACCACGCCACCCGACGTTGGAAGACGAGGTGGTGATCTACGCCGGCGCCACCGTACTGGGCCGCATCACGATCGGACGCGGCGCCTCCATCGGCGGCAATGTCTGGCTGACCCACGATGTGGCGCCGGGCAGCCACATCACGCAGGCCACGGCACGCCAGGACCTGACAACCCATTAGCACCGAAACCTTTTTTAACCCTGTACCAACCCTTCTGGAGAATCCATGACAGACACCCCATCCGGCCAACAGGCGCTCAGCGACAGCGCCGCACGGCAACTCGCCAACGCGACCAAAACGGTACCGATTCTTTCCACCATCAGTCCGCGCTGGCTGGTGCACCTGCTGCAATGGAGCCCGGTGGAAGCCGGCATCTACCGCCTGAACAAGGTGAAAAATCCGCAGGACGTGCTGGTCGCCTGTGCCAAGCGCGACGAGTCGGAGCTGCCACAGACCTTTGTCGATTACGAGGATGCACCGCGCGAGTACTTCCTCAACGCAGTGTCCACCGTGCTCGACGTGCACACCCGCGTGTCCGACCTCTACAGCAGCCCGCACGACCAGATCAAGGAACAGCTGCGCCTGACTATTGAAACCATCAAGGAACGCCAGGAAAGCGAACTCATCAACAACCCTGACTACGGCCTGCTCGCCAGCGTCGCACCAGAACAGGTGATTTACCCGCTGACCGGTGCGCCCACGCCAGACGACCTGGATGAGCTGCTGACCAAGGTCTGGAAAGAACCGGCCTTCTTCCTGACCCATCCGCTGGCGATCGCCGCCTTTGGCCGCGAATGCACCCGCCGTGGCGTGCCGCCACCGACCGTCAGCCTGTTTGGCTCACAGTTCCTGACCTGGCGCGGCGTGCCGCTGATCCCCAGCGACAAGGTACCAGTAGCCGACGGCAAAACCAAGATTTTGCTGCTGCGTGTGGGCGACAAGCGCCAGGGCGTGGTCGGCGTCTACCAGCCCGGTCTGGCCGGTGAGCAAAGCCCGGGCCTGTCAGTGCGCTTTATGGGTATCAACCGCAGCGCAATTGCCTCCTACCTGATCAGCCTGTACTGCTCGCTGGTGGTTCAGTCCGACGACGCACTGGCCGTTCTGGACGATGTTGAGATTGGCAAGTTCCATGACTATCCAGACAGCTACAAATAACCTGCCGGGGGCCACGCCCCCGCCCGGATTACCGGATATTGCTACGCTGACGCAGCTCGCGGGAGCCTTCTTCTCGGCGTTGCCGGGACAGGCGCCGAGCCTGCCGACGACAGCCTTCGGCGGTGTACCTGCGCCGACCAACGGCTTGCCCGATAACGCTACGCTAGTGGCGCCCGCCGTGGACAACACGTTCGGTGGCCAGTCCCTGCGCGTGCCCGCAGCCAGCGGCGCCCACCTGCCCACGCCACCCCAGGCACCAGCGTCGCTGCCGGGCAGGCCCAGCACACCGTACTACTTTGTCGGAGAAAGCAGCGCCTATCCCAGCACCCTGACCGAATACCAGCTGCCACGCGAAGACCGTGTCACGGCGCGGTCCTTCGGTCTGCCCGGTGCCGACGATTTGCGTGCCCTGCTGTCGGACAATCCGCGCCAACCCGCCGCCACGCCAGCCACAGCACGACCCGCCGCGCCTGCGGTGTCGCCAGCGCAGGACGCCCGGGCCACCGGGCCGTTCTACTTTGTTGACCCACAACGCGCCCCGCTCAGCCACGCCGGGCATGACCCGCAGATCAACCCGGACGAACGCCATCCGGGCTTTGACGTCAACGCCATCCGGCGCGACTTCCCAATCCTGCAGGAACGTGTCAACGGCCAGCAGCTGGTCTGGTTCGACAACGCTGCCACCACGCACAAGCCCAAGTCGGTGATTGAGCGAATCGCATATTTCTACGAACACGAGAATTCAAACATCCACCGCGCCGCCCATGCCCTGGCCGCCCGCGCCACCGATGCCTACGAAGGCGCGCGCGAAAAAGTGCGCCATTTCCTGGGCGCCTCCAGCGTCGAAGAAATTATTTTTGTGCGCGGCGCCACCGAGGCTATTAACCTGGTCGCCAAGACCTGGGGCGTGCAAAACGTGGGCGAGGGCGATGAAATTATTGTCTCCAACTTGGAGCACCACGCCAACATCGTGCCCTGGCAACAGCTGGCCGCGCAAAAGGGCGCACGCATCCGCGTGATCCCGGTGGATGACAACGGCCAGGTGCTGCTGGATGCGTACCAAAAGCTCTTGAATGACCGCACCAAGATCGTCGCCGTGACGCAAGTCTCCAACGCCCTGGGCACCGTGGTGCCAGTCAAGGAAATCGTTGCTCTGGCACACCGCGCAGGCGCCGTGGCGCTGGTGGACGGCGCGCAATCGGTGAGCCATCTGCGCGTCAATGTGCAGGACATCGGCGCCGACTTCTTTGTTTTCTCCGGCCATAAGATTTTCGGCCCGACCGGCATCGGCGTGGTCTACGGAAAGCGCGCATTGCTCGACGCCATGCCGCCCTGGCAAGGCGGCGGCAACATGATTGCCGACGTCACTTTTGAGCGCACCCTGTTCCAGCCGCCGCCCAACAAGTTTGAAGCCGGTACCGGAAACATTGCCGACGCAGTCGGTCTGGGTGCGGCCATCGACTATGTGCAGCGCATCGGTCTGGACAACATTGCGCGCTACGAGCACGACCTGCTGGCCTACGCCACGCACCTGCTGCAGCCGATTCCCGGGGTGCGCCTGATCGGCACCGCGCCGGACAAGGCCAGCGTGCTGTCGTTTGTGCTCAAGGGCTACACGACGGAAGAGGTGGGCAAGGAACTCAACCGCGAAGGCATTGCGGTGCGCTCCGGCCACCATTGCGCGCAACCGATCCTGCGCCGCTTCGGGGTCGAGGCCACGGTACGGCCCTCGCTGGCGTTCTACAACACCTGTGAGGAAGTCGACCACTTCATTGCCGTGGTGCGCCGTCTCAGCGCCGCGCGCCGCCCATGAGCACCCTGGTGATCGTGCCGGGCTGGCGCAATTCCGGCCCGGGCCACTGGCAAACGCTGTGGGAAGCACAGATCCCGGGTGCGGTGCGGGTGCAGCAAGACGATTGGATCACCCCCTCGCGCAAAGCCTGGGTGGCGTCCATCACGCGCACGGTTCTGGAACAAAGTGGTCCGGTGGTGATTGCAGCACACAGCCTGGGCTGCATTGCCACCGCGCATCTGCCCGAAGAGGCGGCGCGGCGCATCAGCAGCGCGCTGCTGGTGGCGCCAGCCGACCCGGAGCGGCGTGGCATCCTGGCCGATTTTGCACCGGTGCCCTACCAGCCCCTGCCCTATCCCAGCCTGGTGGTAGCCAGCAGCGACGATCCGTTTTGCCCGGTGCGCACCGCCGGTGCCTACGCCCGTGCCTGGGGCAGCGCGTTTTTGCGCCTGCAACACGCCGGGCACATCAACATTGATTCAGGCCATGGGCACTGGCCGCTGGGCCTGGCCCTGATCCGGACCCAGCTGGAACAGGCCACAGCACCAGCCCTGGCCGCTTAAACCATGGTGCCGCTCAGGACAAGGTCTGCAGCGCGACTTCTGCCGGTTCAAAAAACAGGCAGGCACGCTCGTAACGCTGCACTTCGTCCATCGGGTAACGCAGTGAGCCGTCCAGCTTGATGTATTTGGGCCCCACTCCCAACGCGCTCGCCAGCCCGATGGCCGACGGGCTTCGCCCCCAACGCTGCGCCAGCTCTTGCTGCGAAAGCGATGATGGTGTCATGTGGTCCATGGGCGTCTCCAATGCGAATAACTTATCTGGTTATCGGCATGCCGGCTGACAAATTGAGTCCGGCACCGATGCCACAGATTATTCCCAGGGGCGCTCGCAGCGATCCCTCAAATTGGGGGGTTTGTTCGGTCTTGATCGACCAGCGCGCCGCGTCAGATCGCGCTGATATCGAAATCGTTGGTGCCGCTGGCAAGACGCCGCGCAGCCTCTTGCGCCAAAATCGCCAGCAGGTGTTTTGCCGCCGCCGAACCGGTGGCCAGCGACAGCGCGCCCAGTACCGGCGCCAGATTGTCCAGCGCCTGCATGCTGACTTGCTGCACGCGTTGCGCCAAAGTCACCACATCAGCGGCCTCGATATCGCGGGTGTCTTCCGGACGGACCGTGGTTTCACGGCCACGCCGACTCAGCATCAGACGGGCAAAAATGCCGCGTGCCACCGCCACCAGCGACAACAGGCCGAGCGGTTTAACCAGTTGCTCAAGCAAGCGGCTGCGCTCCACAGGCGAAGCCTCCTGGTAGACCTGCCCGACCAGGGCCGGCACCAGGGCCACATCGGCAGAAAAGAACGTATCTGGATCGAGGGACATCGCGGCATGGTGCCACCCCTCTATGACAAGCGGATGAAATCCAGGTAAATAAGCAAATATCCGACCGTCGCCCGGCGCGCTGCTACAGTCCGTGCACCTGCGTTAACCCGAAGTAAAGATTGACGTTTTTCCATGCGACCAGCCATCCTGCCCCTCCAAGTTGGCAACAATTACAGACCCTCGACTGAGACCAGACGTCGGCGGATCGCAATTCAAGGCTCCCTTCATGTACATCAAGCACGTTGATTTCCCCCGCAACGCAGGCAAGGTCCTGCGCTCCGGCCTGATCCTGGCCAGCGTCGCCGGCGTGGCGGCCCTGGGCTGGTGGCAGTACCAGACCCATACCGGCCAAGGTGCCAGCGCACCGGCCGCCTCCGCTGGTGCTGGCGGCCCTGGTGCTGGCGGCCCTGGCGGCAAACGCTTTGGCGGCGGTAGCGGTAGCGGCAGCCAGCCGGTCTCGGTACAGGAAGTGCGGCGCCAGGACATGCGCGTCAGCGTCAGCGCGATTGGCAGCCTGGCGGCCGCCAACACCGCCATTGTCCGGACCCAGGTCAGCGGCACCCTGCAAAGCATCCAGTTCCGTGAAGGACAGCAGGTGAAGGCTGGCCAGTTGCTGGCGCAAATCGATCCGCGCTCTTTCCAAGCCCAGGTCAGCCAGGCCGAAGGCGCTCTGGCGCGCGACGCGGCACAACTGGAAAACGCCCGCATCGACCTGACACGCTACCAGGACCTGTTCAGCAAAGACGCCATTCCACGCCAGCAGCTCGACACCCAGCAGGCGCTGGTGCGGCAACTCGAAGGCAGCGTACACATGGACCGTGGCGCCCTGGACAGCGCCCAGTTGCAGCTGTCCTACACCCGGGTAGTGGCGCCGATCAGCGGTCGGGTCGGCCTGAAACAGGCCGATCTGGGCAATGTGGTGCAGCCGGCGGATGCCAACGGCATCGTGTCGATTGCCCAGACCCGCCCGATCGCACTGGTGTTTTCGGTGCCAGCGGCCCTGGTCCCGCTGATCAACGGCAAATTGCACACCAATCAGGCGCTGACGGTGCAGGCACTGGCCAAAGGCAGCGATAGCGCACTGGCCAGCGGGCGCGTGCTCAGCATCGACAACGCCATCGACGCCAGCACCGACACCATCAAAGTGAAGGCCCTGTTCCCGAACACCGACGACGCCCTGTTCCCGAACCAGAGCGTTGGCGTGCGGCTGCAACTCGACACCCAGAAAAATATGCTGGCGGTGCCCCAGGCGGCGGTACTGCGCGGCGCCCAGGGCTTCTATATCTATGTGGTGAAGGACGACAACAGTGTCGCCACCCAGGTGGTGCAACCCGGCGTGGTGGACGGCAGCTGGATGGCCGTCAGCGGCGATCTGCAAGAGGGCCAGAAAGTGGTGGTCGACGGGGTTGACCGCCTGCGCAACGGCGCCAAGGTGGAAATCATCACGCCCGACCGGCGCGCTGGCAGCGGCAAAGGCGGCGGCAAAGGCTATGGCCGGCACGGCGACAAAGGCGCGGCGGGCCACGCCGCCAGCTCACCTGCCACCCCCTGAATAGCGCATGAACCCGTCCCGCCTGTTTATTGAGCGCCCGGTTGCCACGGCGCTGTTCATGCTGGCCATCCTGCTGTCAGGATTGCTGGCCTTTCGCCTGCTGCCACTGTCGGCACTGCCGGAAGTTGACTACCCGACCATCGAAGTCACCACGCTCTATCCCGGTGCCAGTCCGGACGTGATTTCCACCAGCATCACCGCGCCGCTGGAACGCCAGTTCGGCCAGATGCCCGGCCTCAGCCAGATGACCTCGACCAGCTCGGGCGGCGCCTCCATCATCACGCTGCGCTTTTCGCTGGGCTTGTCGCTCGATGTGGCGGAACAGGAAGTTCAGGCCGCCATCAATGCCGGCACCAACCTGCTGCCGACCGATCTGCCAATGCCGCCGCTGTACAGCAAGGTCAACCCGGCAGACGCGCCGGTACTGACGATTGCCGTGAGTTCACCGGCACTGCCGGTGATCAAGGTGCACGACCTGGTGGAGAACCGGCTCGCACCCAAGCTGTCGCAGGTCGATGGCGTCGGCTTGGTCAGCATAGCCGGTGGACGCCGCCCCTCGGTGCGCATCCAGGCCAATCCACAGACCCTGGCCAGCCTGGGCCTGTCCCTGGACGACATCCGCAGCGCCATCGCCGCCGCCAATGTGAACCAGGCCAAGGGCAGTTTTGACGGCCCGCTGCGCGCCTCCACCATCGATGCCAACGACCAGCTGCAATCGGCCAGCGCCTACCAGGATCTGGTCATTGCCTGGAAAAACGGCGCTCCGCTGCGCCTCAAAGACGTGGCCCAAATCGTTGACGACGCCGAAAACATCCGCCTCGCCGCCTGGTCGGACCGCACCCCGGCAGTGATCCTGAACGTGCAGCGCCAGCCCGGTGCCAACGTGATCCAGACGGTTGACCGGGTGCGCGCACTGCTGCCCAAGCTGCAGGCCACGCTGCCGGCCTCCATCGACGTGCAGGTGATTGCCGACCGCACCACCACTATCCGTGCCTCGGTGCGCGACACCGAGTGGGAACTGGTGATTGCGGTGCTGCTGGTGGTGCTGGTGATTTTTCTGTTCCTGGGCGATGTACAGGCCACGCTGATTCCGGCGGTGGCGGTGCCGCTGTCGCTGGTCGGCACCTTTGGCGTGATCTATCTGGCCGGTTTTTCCATCAACAACCTGACCCTGATGGCGCTGACCATTTCCACCGGCTTCGTGGTCGACGATGCGATTGTCATGATCGAAAACATCGCCCGTTTCGTCGAGCAAGGCGACTCCCCGATGCAGGCCGCCTTCAAGGGCTCCAAGCAGATTGGTTTCACCATTATTTCGCTGACGGTGTCGCTGATTGCGGTACTGATTCCGCTGCTGTTCATGGGCGATGTGGTGGGGCGCCTGTTCCACGAATTTGCCATCACGCTGGCGGTATCGATCCTGATTTCCGCGGTGGTCTCGCTGACCCTGACGCCGATGATGAGTGCACGCCTGCTGCGGCCCGAACATGCACGCCAGCGCAGCCGCATCGCTGACTGGAGCAGCCACGGCTTCAATGCGCTGGTGGCGCACTACGGCCGCGCCCTGCACTGGGTGTTAGAGCGCCCGTCACTGGCGCTGCTGGCTTTTGCTGCCAGCGTGGCGCTGACCACCCTGCTGTACGTGCAGGTGCCCAAAGGCTTCTTTCCGGTGCAGGACACCGGCCTGATCCAGGTCATCACCGAAGGCGCGCAAAACACCTCGTTTGGCGCCATGTCGGAACGCCAGCAGGCACTGGCCGACGCCATTCTGCAAGACCCCGATGTCGACCACCTGGCCTCTTTCATTGGTGTCGACGGCACCAACCCGACGCTCAACACCGGGCGCATGCAAATCACGCTGAAGCCATTTGACCAACGCAGCCTGTCCGCACCGCAAATCATTCGCCGGCTCAACGACGCGACCGCGCATGTGCCCGGTATCAACGCCTACATGCAACCGGTGCAAGACCTCAGTATTGAAGACCGGGTGTCCAAGACCCAGTACCAGTTTCTGCTCAGCTCGCCCGACAGCAACGACCTGAGCCAGGCCAGCAGCATGCTGCTGGAACGCCTGAAAAAGCTGCCCATGCTGGAAGACGTCGCCAGCGACTTGCAAAACGAAGGTCTGCAAGCCTTTGTGCAGATCGACCGCGACGCTGCTGGCAAACTGGGCGTTACCGTGGCCGCCATCGACAACGCGCTCTACAACGCCTACGGTCAGCGCCTGATTTCCACCATCTACACCCAGGCCAGCCAGTACCGCGTGGTGCTCGAAGCAGCACCGAAATTCCGCCAGGATCTGCGCTCGTTTGACTACCTGTATGTACCCAGCACCGGCGGCGCCCAGGTGCCACTCGCTTCGGTGGCCCATTTTGTCGAGCAGCCGGTACCGCTGGCAATCAACCACGTGGCCCAGTTTCCTTCGGTCACGGTGTCATTCAACCTGGCCGCCGGGGCCTCGCTGGGCGCTGCCGTGGATGCCATCCGCGCCGAAGAGGCACAGCTGAATCTGCCGCCCAGTGTGGAAACCAGTTTCCAGGGTGCCGCCGAAGCCTTCCGCGCTTCGCTCAGCAGTACCTTGCTGCTGATTCTGGCGGCGGTGGTGACCATGTACATCGTGCTCGGCGTGCTGTATGAAAGCTATATCCACCCGGTAACCATTCTGTCGACCCTGCCCTCGGCGGGTCTGGGCGCACTGCTGGCCTTGCTGCTGGCCGGACAGGACCTGGGCGTGGTCGGCATCATCGGCATCGTGCTGCTGATCGGCATCGTCAAAAAGAACGCCATCATGATGATCGACTTCGCCCTCGAGGCCGAGCGCGAACAGGGCCTGTCGCCCCGCGAGGCGATCTACCAGGCCTGCCTGCTGCGCTTTCGGCCGATCCTGATGACGACCATGGCGGCCCTGCTCGGCGCACTGCCCCTGATGCTGGGCGGCGGTGCCGGCCATGAACTGCGCCATCCGCTGGGTATCACCATGGTCGGCGGCCTGATCGTCAGCCAGGTACTGACGCTGTTCACCACGCCGGTGATCTATCTCGGGTTTGCCAAACTGGCAACGCGCTGGAAAGAGCGTGCTGCTGCCACGCCGCAGGCCGGGACATGAACATCTCGGCGCCCTTTATTGGCCGCCCGGTCGCCACCACGCTGATCACGATGGGCGTGGCGCTGGCCGGTGTCCTGAGTTTCTGGCTGCTGCCGATTGCGCCGCTGCCGCAGGTCGACATTCCAACCATTTCGGTCAGCGCCGCCCTGCCCGGCGCCAGCCCGGACACCATGGCTGCCACCGTGGCAACCCCGCTGGAGCGGGCCCTGGGCACGATTGCCGGGGTCACGGAAATCACCTCGCGTTCCTCCCTGGGCTCCACCAGCGTCACGCTGCAGTTCGACCTGAACCGCGACATCAACGGCGCCGCGCGCGACGTGCAGGCCGCCATCAACGCCGCCCGTACCCTGCTGCCCACCGGCATGCCAAGCAACCCGACCTACCGCAAGGTAAACCCGGCCGATGCCCCGGTGATGATCATTGCGCTGACCTCGGACACTCTGACGCGCGGCCAGATGTACGACGCCGCCTCCACCATCCTGGCGCAGCGCATGGCCCAGGTCGAGGGTGTCGGCCAGGTCAATGTCGGTGGTGGCGCACTACCGGCGGTGCGGGTCGAACTCGACCCGGACAAACTGGCGGCGCAGGGCGTGGCGCTGGACAATGTGCGCCTGGCGCTCACCGCCAGCAACGCCAACCGGCCCAAGGGCGCGCTCGAAGACGCCACCCGCACCTGGCAGATCGGCGCCAACGACCAGGCCCGCAATGCCGCCGAATTCGCCCCGGTGATCCTGAGCTACCACAACGGTGCCGCGGTGCGCCTGCGCGATGTCGCCAACGTGCGCGACTCGGTGCAGGACGTGCGCAACTACGGCGTCGCCAATGGCAAGCCGGCGATTGTGCTGTTCGTGATGAAAGAGCCCGGCGCCAACATCATTGAAACGGTGCAGCGTGTGCGCGATCTGCTGCCGCAACTCAAGGTCTCGATTCCGGCGGCCATCGACATTACCGTAATGAGCGACCGCACGCCAACCATCCGCGCCTCGCTGAAGGAAGTTGAGCGCTCGCTGGCGATTGCCATCGGCCTGGTGATTCTGGTGGTGCTGCTGTTCCTGCGCAGCTGGCGTGCCACCCTGCTGCCGGCGGTGGCGGTACCGGTGTCGCTGGCCGGCACGCTGGGCGTGATGTACCTGGGCGGCTACAGCCTGGACAATCTGTCGGCGATGGCGCTGACCGTGGCAACGGGCTTCGTGGTGGACGACGCCATCGTGGTGCTGGAAAACATCACCCGTTATATCGAGCAGGGTCTGACGCCACGCGAGGCGGCACTCAGGGGCGCGCGCGAAATCGGCTTTACGGTGGTCTCGATCAGCCTGTCGCTGATCGCCGTGTTTCTGCCGATTCTGCTGATGGGGGGAGTGGTCGGGCGCCTGTTCCGCGAGTTTGCGGTGGTGCTGTCGACCTCGATTCTGATTTCCATGCTGGTCTCACTGACAACCACGCCGATGATGGCGGCACAGCTGTTGCGCCACCACGCCGAACCGGCACCGCAGCACCGCTGGCTGCGCTGGTTCAATGCCGCGCTGGCCGCCATGGGACGCCGCGCCCAGCGCGCCTACCGCCACAGCCTGCTCTGGACACTGCGCCACCAGCCTGTGGCACTGCTCTCGCTGGTGGCGGTGATCGCGTTGAATATGTATCTGTATGTGGCGATTCCAAAGTCCTTCTTCCCACAGCAGGACACCGGCGTCATCGTCGGCGGCGTACAGGCCGACCAGGGCAGCTCGTTCCAGATGATGCAGCAGCGGGTGGACAAGTTTGTCGCCATCGTGCGCGCCGATCCGGCGGTGTTGAACGTGATCGGATCCACCGGTGGCAACCAGCGCAACAC